>NZ_CAWMCN010000092.1:0-314 GCF_963865925.1 Vibrio sp. ZOR0018
TAATACTTGAGCCAAGGCGAGAAAGAGCCTTCCCTAGAGTCGTGAAGAAAAAGCCAAGCCGATACCCTAGAAAATACAATACCGCTCACCTTAAGTGAACGGAATTAGAGCAAACGCCCTCATTCTTCTCCAGATGCCAAGATCACTGATAAACTAAGAGTATTGATCCTTGGATTCAAGTACGAAGTGCGACACCTCTGAACATAAAAACAGTGAGATGCGATAATCATGAACTTTGCTCCCGCCAAGAAGTAAAAAACATGAAATACACGCACCTCACTGAGAACGAAAGGTATATGATTTCTGCACTCAGA
>NZ_CAWMCN010000092.1:324-517 GCF_963865925.1 Vibrio sp. ZOR0018
TTATCGAGAAATTGAACGCAATTCCCGATACAACAGACACTTTAAAAGGTACTCCTATCAGGCGTGGAGAGCCCAACAAATGGCTCGCAACAGGCTGAGCCGCTCGCGCAGAAATAAGCGTTACAGCGAAATCGACTTCAGGTTACCTGAAGCCTTGCTACGACTGGATTGGAGCCCTGACCAAATCGTTGGA
>NZ_CAWMCN010000093.1:0-301 GCF_963865925.1 Vibrio sp. ZOR0018
AAGTCAGCACTTCTCCGCGTATCTCGCCAGTGGCACTGTTCGTGAATTGCTTGAGCTAACCGAAGTCTGTTTACGGGAAGTTGTGTGTTTGTTTATTTCTTTGGCGTGGCTTCTTTGGTTTTGAAGCTCTTTCGCGCTTAAGTTGATTTCGCGCACTTGGTTGTTGGCTTCTTCGAAAGGATTCTTTGTAAATTTAAGCCCTAGAAACTCGTCAAGTTTTGCTGTTATTTCTTCTTTGCCAAGTGCGTTTCGTGGATTAGGTTTTAGTTTCTCAGTTGTCCGTTTTACTTTGTCGCTTGAA
>NZ_CAWMCN010000094.1:0-3019 GCF_963865925.1 Vibrio sp. ZOR0018
GGGATTGCCAACGCGTGGCGGCTTTAGTACAAAATTGAAGTTCAGTGTTTACGGTGTGTTTTTTGAGTTCGGCGGTGCGTCGTCAACCCCTTAGCCGGGCGTTAGGCTCCATAATAAATTAGAGGACAATATGAAAAAAGTACTATTGATTACAGCTATTGCTCTGTCAGGTTTACTAGTAGCTCCGGTGCATGCAGATACGGGACGCTTTACAACGTGTTTGTTAGATTCACTTAATGGTAAGGAAAGAAAGAACTTAGCTAAATGGATATACTTCTCTATAGCTGCGCACCCTGAGTTAAACGAGTTTTCGAATATTTCAAAAAGTGATAGGACTTCAATCGATAAATATACTGGACAATTAGTTACCAGACTTCTTGTTGAAGATTGCGCGCAAGAATTAGTCGCAGCTCAGAAAGCAGATCCACTAGCTATCGAGAAAGCATTCGAAATGGTCGGTCAAGTTGCTATGCAGGAGCTAATGAACAGCGAAGATGTCACAAACGCAATTACAAACTACCTCCAATATACTGATCAAGACAAGCTAAACCAACTGTTCACCGAATAGTAGCCTAACAATAAATTTAAGCAGATTCGCAACGCTTGGCACTTTCGGTTTGAATCAGTTTTAGTGTTTACGGCACAATGGGTTAGGTGAGTGGTAGCGTTGCTCACTACTTAATTTGGCGTTAGGCGTATTGATAAAATAGGTTAGGTAAATCAATGAATAATAAAAATGAGCTCGTTGTTTATACAGATGACGGTTACGATGCTGAACTTATACTAATGGATGGTAAGCCTTGGGCTAGCTTTCCAACATTAGCTGAAATGTTTTCTACCTCTATAGAAGACTTAACTCCTGTGCTTAAAGAAATTTTTAACTCCGGAGAACTTAGTCGTATCGACCATGCACAAAAACTTTCTCTTACGCCAAATGGCATCGAAGAGTGGTTTTTCAGTGTAGACGCGATCATATCGGTTGGGTATCGATTAAATACTCAAAAAGCGACTCAATTCCGAGTGTGGTCAACGAATATCATCACAAGGTATATGAGTGATGGTTATTTAATTAACGACGACATTCTTAAGTCAGACCCTAAAAAGCTAAGTGAACTTGCTGCTAAGATCCGAGAACTGAGAGCAAACGAAAAGAACGTTTATGCTTCTGTTCGTGAGTGCTTCAAAATTGCGGCAACCGACTATGAACCAAGTTCTGCAGAAGTTCGTCGTTTTTATTCGTTATTGCAAGACAAATTCCATCATGCAATTACTAGTATGACTTCATCACAATTGATTCTGGACCGAGCAGATCATACAGACGTGAATATGGGCATGCAGTCTATTAATGGCGCTGTCCCTACTAAAAACGAAGTGACTGTCGGGAAGAACTACCTCAAAGAGTCTGAAATTTATCGCATGCACTTACTGTCAGAGCAATTCTTGCTGTTTGCCGAGTCAACGTCTTTGGCAGGTAAAGATATGACAATGAATATGTTACATTCTCAGTTGGATAAGTTACTTGAAATTAATGGGTATGAAGTGTTTGAGGGGTACTCTGACTACATCAAAGAGCATGCCGTTGAGCATGCTCAACAAGAGTATGAAAAGTTCTTGGAAATTAAGAAACTTGAACATTTAGGTATCGATGTTGATCTAGAGCTTTTCTACTTGGGTGAATACGACGAGATCAAAGAAGAAACAGCAAAAATCACTACAAGAGCGTTACATAAAGCTCTGTCAATCCAAGACGCCTAACAATCTGTTTAAGAGTGATTCGCAACGCTTGGCATTTTTGCTATGCGTTGCGTCTAGTGTTTAAGGTGGTATGCGGTAGCTTCGGTATTGCGTTGTTCACACCTTAACAGGGCGTTATGTGAATGGAGAAAATAATGTCTTCAGTTCCTGAATCAAAAGATGAGTTGCTCACAGCGATAAATTCTATATTCCCGAAACTTATGGACGACTATCGGAGCGTTCCAGCATCAATGGCACGTCAGTGTGAAATTGAGGGTAACGTAAAAGGAACACAAATTAGCGTTTGTGACACTGTCGCTTATCTTGTAGGTTGGGGAAACTTGGTTTTGAAATGGCACAGTTTTAAGTCTCAAGGTTTGCCAGTCGATTTTCCTTATACAGGTTATAAATGGAATCAGCTTGGATTGTTGGCAGTCAGTTTTCACGATCAGTACCGTGATTGGCAATACGAGGACTTACTCAAGGAGTTAGACTCAACAATAAACAAGCTTATCTTGTTAGTCACAAGTTTAAGCAATGAAGAATTGTATGAAACGATGTGGTATGAAAAATGGACATTTGGCCGAATGATCCAGTTCAACACGTCATCACCAATGAAGAATATGCGAGCCAAAGTTAGGCGATTTAACAAAAACAACAAGCTTCGATAGGCAATTCACATAACAAACGCCTCAAGAGGGACTGTCAACGCGTGGCGTTTCCAGTCCCATTGAGCCGCAGTGGTTATGGTTGTTGTGTTTGAGTTTAGTGATAATGCGTTGTCAGCCCCTTAGGCGGGCGTTATGTGTTTCTCGATTCATGGTCCACTCAAATTATGTAGTATGGAAAGATAATGTATAGAAGTATATTTACAGCTTTCGTCTTTGTTAGTTTCTTTTGCCATGGTGCATCAGATATTAACAGTCTTTATGTTTATGACGAACCGTTGGAGATGCCACCCTATTCAGATCAATGGTTTATTTATGGTGATTTAACAGATCTGAAGAACTTACATATAAGAAGAGACGGTAAATCTGGTGATTTATCAGCTCCAGCCAGTATTGATTGTAAAACTAGAAAATTTACAGTGACGGGGAATGGACTTCTTTATACTTCCGATCCGATTTCATCATCAGAAGTTAGTCAACAAATCAGTGATAATGTCATTGAGGCAGTATTACAAAAAATTTGTGGTGCAAAAAGCACATAACAAACGGCTCAAGAGGGATTGCCAACGCTTGGCGACTTTAGTGCAAAATTGAAGTTCAGTGTTTACAGTGTGTTT
>NZ_CAWMCN010000094.1:3029-3681 GCF_963865925.1 Vibrio sp. ZOR0018
AAGTTCGGCTATGCGTTGTCAACCCCTTAGCCGGGCGTTAGCTGAGGTTAAGAAAAGCCATAAAATTAAGCGCTTATTTTTCTTAGTCTGGAGGCTCTAGCTTTACACCTGAAAGTCAGCACTTTTCCGCGTATCTCGCCAGTGGCACTGTTCGTGAAGTGTTTGAACTAACCGAAGCCTTCTTACGGGAAGTGGTGCGTTTGTTTATTTCTTTGGTGTGGCTTCTTTGGTTTTGAGGCTCTTTCGCGCTTAAATGGATTCCGCGTACTTGTTGTTGGCTTCTTCGAAAGAATTCTTTGTAAATTTAAGTCCTAGAAGCTCGTCAGTTTCTCGGTTATTTCTTTTTTGCCAAGTGCGTTTCGTGGATTGGGTTTTAGTTTCTCAGTTGTCCGTTTTACTTTGTCGATTGAAAATAATAATGTGTTTTAAATTAGGCCGTTGAGTAGTCAATCTCCAGCTAAAGTGCAGCAGCTAACAAGCGGCTCAAGAGGGATTGCCAACGCGTGGCGGCTTTAGTGCAAAATTTAAGTTCAGTGTTTACTGTGTGTTTTTTGAGTTCGGCGGTGCGTTGCCAACCCCTTAGCCGGGCGTTATAAGCTTTGGAGGCTTTAGTGATTACAATTCGAGAAATGGATATTTCCGATTACGATTC
>NZ_CAWMCN010000095.1:0-365 GCF_963865925.1 Vibrio sp. ZOR0018
TGGTAGCTCGTCGGGCTCATAACCCGAAGGTCGTTGGTTCAAATCCAGCCCCCGCAACCAAATTCAGATTAAGCGTGAATACGATTAATCATTGCGACACTATCTCAGTTGGTAGAGCGCAACCTTGCCAAGGTTGAGGTCACGAGTTCGAACCTCGTGTGTCGCTCCAGATTCTTTTCGAAGAAAAGAATAGCGCCGCACAACCTAGTTAAGGTTGAGATCACGCCTCTTTGTTTAAAGAAAGTGAACCTCGAGTGTCGCTACAAATTCTCTTGTTAGAGAGTGTAAGTTTTCATCGTACTTAACGGTGACACAATACGGACGCGGGGTGGAGCAGCTTGGTAGCTCGTCGGGCTCATAACCCG
>NZ_CAWMCN010000096.1:0-34524 GCF_963865925.1 Vibrio sp. ZOR0018
TGCCGATCAGAAACTGGCGACAAGCTCTAAACCGCTTTATGATTATGTTCGAAGACCGACTCACTCAATACATGTAACCCTGACAGTTACACAGAATTATTTACAGGGTCTGGGATTGGTATAAATTATAAGCCTATATTTTCCGTTAGCGCTTTGATTTGTTCTAAATCCATGCGGTGAACTTGGATCATCTGATCGATTTGGCTAATTCTTGAATTCGCTTCATCTTGCTTATCACATGCGTCTGATTTTGCATCCCACGACTTACCTTCTAAGTAGACATCACAATCGGTTTTGAGCGTTTTGAGCTTCGGTACTAAAGTTTCTTTCTCTTTTTGCAGCGCTTCTAACTCTTGCTTAATTTTCAATTCACGTTGGAACAGTTCGCGTGAACGTTCAAAAATCGTTGCCTGCATATCGGCTTGCCGATTTAATTTAGAATTTTTGTTCTCAACTTGCGCTAGTGCATTTTCCTGTGTATTAAGTTTCGCTTGCAGCGCTTTATTTTCTGCCATTAACGCTTGGTATTGGCTTTGCGCTTGATCCAGCTCTTGTTGATACTGCTTTTGTTGCTCTTCTAATGCTTGTTGAAGTTTATTTGCTACTTCAGCGTCGACACTGGCGACTTTTAATTGCACTTTTTCAGCTAATTGGCTTTTATCTTGGGTGAGCTGTTCATATTTTTCTTCTAGCTGATGGTATGTTTTTTGCCAGTTATTCGTGGTGATACTTGAACCGATTAAGCCACCTAATGCTAACCCCAACACCCCTGCTAACGCGATGTAGACGTAGGTGCGTTTGTCTCGTTCTTCAATCACTACGACATCGTCTTGTGCATCAATGTCCGTCTGTTTGTTCACTCTTTCGCTCCTATCTATCTCAGCGAGTTAATTCAGTAATCACAATTGAGGCAGCATAAATGACAAAAGCAGTGAGTAAAGAAACCACCACACCTTTTTGCAACTTTTCGTTGGTACGATAACGAATAAAAATAAAAGCAATGGCGATCAATAAAATAATGGTGATGAGTCGTGTCATTAGCCTATCCTCTCACGTAGTGTATATCATTTATAACACGCGATAAGTCAGAAAAAAGTAGAACAATCGACAACAAGCGTAAAGTTTTCACCCCTCATCCAACGTTTACGTCTATAAATGGTTAACAAACCACCAAACGGCAGCAAATTGAGATCAAAAGCACAATTTTTCTTGTCTTGAAAAACGCTTTATGTAACATATCTCGCCTTGATGGTAAGCGCACTTATCATCAGTTCCGATGAAGACTGCAGGAGAGTAGCCTTAGTTTATTCAAAGTATGAGTAAACAGGCTCGCCGAAGAAGTAAATCTTTCAGGTGCTAATGCTCTCTCTTATGAGAGCTGGCGAGGACTGTAGTTGGAGGAACCTCTGGAGAGAACCGTTTAATCGGTCGCCGAAGGAGCAAACCCTATTTGGGGTGAAACTCTCAGGCAAAAGGACAGAGGAGTGGAAAGTTACAATCATAAATAGGTGTGGTTTCTTCACCACTGGCCTGCTGTGATCTTTTTGTGGGATCTTTTCAGATTACTGCCCTTTCCCTCTTCTCCTTAACTGTCGTTTTATTAAGGGGAACTAATGAACAACCTGCAATCTATTCTTGAATCTATAGACAACTTTGTCTGGGGACCACCACTTTTAATTTTATTGGTCGGTACAGGCATCTATTTTACGTTTCGTCTCGGTCTTATCCAATTTCGACATTTACCTACCGCACTTAAGATGTTGTTTAGTAAAGACAAAGACACCGGTAAACAAGGCGATGTATCAAGCTTTGCCGCCTTATGTACCGCACTTTCCGCGACGATTGGAACCGGTAATATCGTTGGCGTAGCGACAGCGATTAAGCTCGGTGGGCCGGGCGCGCTATTTTGGATGTGGTTAGCTGCGCTGTTTGGTATGGCGACCAAATACGCTGAATGTTTACTGGCAGTAAAGTATCGTCAAGTGGATGACAAAGGCCAAATGGTTGGTGGCCCGATGTATTACCTGCAATATGGCGTGGGCTCGCGAACTTTGGCGGTTTTATTCGCCCTATTTGCCATCGGCGTCGCTTGTTTCGGCATTGGTACATTCCCACAAGTCAACGCGATTTTAGATGCTACTGAAATCTCTTTTGGTGTGTCACGCGAAATATCAGCAGTGGTTCTAACGCTGTTAGTCGCATTTGTCACGGTCGGTGGTATTCAATCAATTGCTAAAGTGGCTGGGAAAGTGGTACCTGCCATGGCCCTTTTTTACATCCTTGCGTGTTTGAGTGTGATCATCAGCAACAGCGATCAATTACTCACGGCCATCAGTTTAGTTATCACTTCTGCCTTCACTTCCACAGCCGCTACTGGTGGTTTCTTAGGAGCGAGCATCATGCTGGCGATCCAATCAGGGATTGCGCGCGGTGTATTTTCTAATGAATCAGGTCTTGGTAGCGCGCCAATGGCCGCGGCGGCAGCGAAAACTGACTCTTGCGTAAAACAAGGGTTGATTTCAATGACTGGTACTTTCTTTGACACCATCATTATTTGCACCATGACCGGGCTTGCGCTGATTTTAACTGGCGCATGGCAAAGTGATTTTTCTGGCGCCGCTATGACAACCTATGCATTTGCCGTAGGCTTAAATGCGCAAACCTTGGGCCCGATGATGGTCTCCATTGGTTTGATGTTTTTTGCTTTTACGACGATTTTAGGCTGGAACTATTACGGTGAACGCTGCGTGGTGTTTTTGTTTGGCACCAAAGCAGTAATGCCCTATAAGCTGATTTTTATCGGTTTGGTGGCATCAGGTGCATTCTTGCACCTTGATATGATTTGGATTATTGCTGATATCGTTAACGGTTTAATGGCTATCCCTAATCTGATCGGATTAATCGCATTACGCCATATTGTGCTTGAAGAGACCAAGCTATTTTTTGAAAAACAGTCAGCACCTTTTACCCGTGGTGCTCAAACCCAACATTAATCGTTTGCCAGCCGATAAGCATGTGGCAATGCTTATCGGCAACTTTAGGCGACTAAAGAGCAACTTCTTAAGCCGCTTCATCTTCTAGTAGCAATTTCACCCCAAGCGCGACTAGCACAACGCCTGTTGTCCCTTCCATCCATTTCATAAACGACGCATTTTTGAGTAAGTTTTTTGCAAAACTCAATGCGCCCGCTAAACCGCACTGCCAACACATAGCGATAACAAAATGAATGGCAGCCATCAAAAGCGATTGCAACAACGGAGAATATTCTGGGTTAATAAATTGCGGCAAAAATGCGAGATAAAATACTGCCGTTTTAGGGTTCAACACATTGGAAAGAAAGCCTTCACGCAATGACCGCTTCAGCGTAAATTCACTGTGTGAAATCGCCGTAACCTGCATACCTTGGCTATTTTTCAGCAACGCTTTTAAGCTGGATAGTCCCAGCCAAATTAAATACGCCGCACCAATCATTTTAACCACATGAAACAGCTCGGCCGATTGTGCCAAAATTGCCGAAATACCGACGGCGGAAAAGGTCGCATGCACAAATAGCCCCATGCAAATACCCAAACTTGTTATGCTGCCGTCAGTGAACCCTGCTCGTGATGTGTTACGAATCACCAGTGCCGTATCTAGCCCCGGAGTTAGCGTTAATATAGTAATTGCGATCAGAAAGGCTTCAACGTTTTGGATATACATACCCGTCCTTGTATAAAAGAAATGTCATCGTTTGCCTTTTTATACCTGACCTCTTTTATAAAGTCTTTAACAGTTTTCACTGGATAAGAAAATAATGAAATCCCCTCAGCTTTGTGGGTTTGGGTCACGCTCTTTCACCTTGATTGACTTGGATGGCCTTGGTTAGACACTTAATGGTTGCTACACTTACTTCTCTTTTACGTCACGGAAGGCTAATTCCATGGATGCATTCAATCAATTAGTTCAACATTCTAAGAAAATTTCACATTTCAATCATTTAGCGGCTATTTGTGGCTGGGATCAAGCCGCAGTAATGCCTGCTGGCGGCGCTCAAGCTCGCTCGGAAGCGATGGCGCAATTATCCGTCCATATTCACAGTTTACATACTCAACCTCAATTGGCTGAATGGTTTGATAAAGCACAAAATGATCCATTGGACGAGGAGCAAAAAGCAACTCTGCGTGAACTCAAACGCCGCTGGCAGCAGGCAAACGTACTGCCTGAAGCTTTGGTGCAAGCGAAATCTCTTGCTGGTTCAAAGTGTGAACATGCTTGGCGTACCCAGCGCAGAAACAATGATTGGGTCGGTTTTGAGAAAAACTGGGCTGAGGTGGTCACACTCTCACAGCAAGAAGCGCAGATCCGCGCTGATGCTACAGGTTTAACGCCTTATGATGCGATGCTCGATCTTTACGAACCGGGTACAACAACACAATCACTGGACGCTGTTTTCAGCGATGTTAAAACTTGGCTGCCAACGTTAATCGATCAAGTCATAGAGAAGCAACGCGCCGAAGAGATCATCATGCCAACTGGCCATTACCCTGCTGAAAAGCAAAAGGCGCTAGGCTTAGAAGTCATGAAACTGCTTCAGTTTGATTTTGAACACGGTCGCCTTGATGAAAGCGTTCACCCTTTTTGCGGCGGTGTTCCAACCGATGTTCGGATCACCACTCGTTATAATGAGTCGGAGTTTATTCAGTCTCTAATGGGCATTGTCCATGAAACGGGCCACGCACGTTATGAGCAAGGCTTGCCTAAACATCTTGCAGGTACACCAGCAGGAGAAGCGCGTTCGATGGGTATTCATGAATCTCAATCGCTCTTTTTTGAAATGCAGATGGGGCGCAGTGAACCCTTTATTGAGCACTTAGCCACCCTAGCCGCCCGCTATTTTTCAGGTAGTGAAGATAAAGTATTTGCACAAGCGAATTTCCAGAAGATCTACACTCGAGCTGAAAAAGGCTTTATTCGTGTCGATGCCGACGAGCTGACTTATCCAGCGCATGTCATTTTACGTTATGAAATTGAACGTGATTTGATCAATGGTCATATCAAACATACCGATGTGCCTGAGCTATGGGATCAAAAAATGCAGGCTTACCTCGGCCTTTCTACCCAAGGAAATGACCAAAACGGCTGTATGCAAGACATCCACTGGACAGATGGAAGCTTTGGCTACTTCCCTAGTTACACGCTGGGTGCTATGTATGCGGCCCAGTTTATGGCAGCAATGAAGAAAACGGTGGATGTAGACAGTGTCATCAAATCAGGCAATTTAACTCCTATTTTCAATTGGTTATCTGACAATGTCTGGAGTAAAGCGAGTCTATTCACTACCGATGAACTGGTTAAGGCGGCCACTGGGGAAACACTGAATCCAGTACATTTTCAGACTCACTTAAAAAATCGTTACCTCTAGTTCGGTTATTTATCTATATACGAGCCGCCCTGAAGTGGCTCGTATATTGTGGTAAACTTAATTGGCAGTCTACTTCCTCCGAACTAAATAAATTAAGAAAAATCGACCCAATTAGACTGGTTATCTGCCGACTCCACACATTTTTCGCAGAGTCGAACACCATTAATTCCGGCGTCAATACCAGGATACCACATCTTCTGAGCCGTTTGCTTATCACCATGATCAATCGCATTCATTACTAAAGCAAAGCGGTGATAAAGATTTGCCCATGATTCAAAATAGCCTTCCGCATGTCCACCCCCAATCCGATTAGAGGCAACACCAGCCACATCTTTGTATAGGTAGCCCATGTCTCGATCTAAAATACGAACAGGTTCACCTTGTATTTCATAACGCAGCTGGTTAGGGTGCTCATCCCACCACTCTATTGACGCCTTTTCTCCTACAATTCGAATTTTTTGTTGATGCATCGAGCCTGCATTGACAGCAGAAGCCCAAAGAGTCCCAACAGCCCCACCCTCAAATTCCATCATCACATGGGCATTGTCTTCTAAAGGAGCCCGTGATGGAATGAAGCTTTGACGCATACAAGAGAGACGGTCTACTTTCAGTCCAGTTATCATTTCACATAAATAAAATGCGTGGGTACCAATATCACCGATCACATAAGTAGGGCCAGACACTTCTGGGCTCACTCGCCATTTCAAACCAGGATTATCTTTTTCATGTTCAATATTATGGAAACCATGAGCAAATTGCATTGTAACCACTCGAATTTCACCAAGATCTCCCCGTTCAACCATTTCTCGTGCCTGATGCACCATTGGAAAACCGGTATAACCATACATCACGCCGAGCATACGATCTTTAGCTTTTGCAATAGACTTCAGTTCTTCTGCCTCTTTACTGGTGAAGGTAATCGGCTTTTCACACACCACATGCAACCCCGCTTGTAGGGCTGCTTTGCAAATTTCGTAATGTGTTGAATTCGGCGTCGCAATCGATACGGCTTGGATACCGTCTTCCCGACTGGCTTCCTGTTCAAATAACGTTTGATAGGAGGAATAACAGCGAGCTGGATCAAGACCAATCTGCTTCCCAAAATCTTGACAACGCTGTGCATCTAAGTCAAAAGCACCGGCAACAAGAGTAAATAGACCATCCCGTACAGCCGCATTTCGATGTGAATATCCAATTTGACTACCACGTCCACCGCCAACCATTCCCCAGCGGATAGGGAGTTCGAATCGCTGCTCTTCATTAAACATGTGTTGTTTCTCCTAGTTATTTTTGGGTATAGCTCAGCGGTTACTATACGGCGAAGAATTCATTTAATGAAATGTAAAATTCCAAATGTGTGATCATTTGAAATTTTTATTCGAATTATTTTCCCTATTTGAAACCAACGCTCATTACACCGCGCCAAACGTCGCAAATATCAACATCACTCCCGTGGCAACAATGGGAATCGCTAACTTACACACAAAAATATCTTCATAAGAATCTCGATGTGTCATGCCACAAATGCTAAGCAATGTAGTCACTGCATCATTGTGAGATCATGAGTTCAATCCACTACATGCAATCGAAGCAATTCGATGCAACGCTTCTAGACTGCTCCCTAAGTGTTCCGCTTGCTGAATATAAATATTGCCAAGTACACCCAAAGCAATGCGTAGCCCACCAGAAGCAGAACCCGTAATTTCAGCCAGTAAACTGAAAGATACTAATGATGAAAAGATGTTCAGTATGGGGCATAGAATAGCCCATTGATCGGCTATGAATTAACCGAGAGTGACCGCAGATTGCGGATTAGATGCACTAAACCCAAGCTATAAAAGCATACGGCAGATGATCAAAACTCTTCCAGAAATGGAAAAGCTTGACGAATATGGAGTCAAGCTTTTCTAAACCCCCAGCCTAGCTGGGGGTTTAGCTATTAAAAAATCCAATCAATCCATCGTTGGCATCGAGAAAGAGCTGGCATGTTGCTCTAACCGAACGCTTGTAGGCCAACGGCTGGTAACGGTTTTCATGCGGGTATAAAAACGCACTCCATCTTGACCATGGACATTGAGTGGCCCAAATATTGATCGCTTCCAGCCACCAAAACTGTGGAACGCCATAGGAACTGGAATAGGCACATTGATACCAACCATACCTGTATGGACCTCTTCACTAAACTGGCGAGCAGTTTCACCATCGCGGGTAAAAATAGCAGAACCATTGCCGTATTCATGGCGGTTAATCAATTCTAACGCGGTTTGATAATTATCAACCCGTACCACGCACAACACTGGGCCAAAAATTTCTTCTTGGTACACAGTCATTTCGGGTGAAACATAATCAATTAACGTTGGACCAACAAAATAGCCCGCTTTATACCCTTCAACTGAACAATCTCGACCATCGGTAACTAAGGTTGCTCCCTGATCCTGTCCAGATTGAATATAGTCACAAATTTTTTGTTTATGCAGTGCCGAGATCACAGGCCCCATGTCATTTTCTATGCTATCAACCAAACCGGGCCCAACTCGCATGGTGGCGATTTTTTGTTGTAGTCGCTCAATTAATTGATCAGCCGTTTCATCACCGACGACTACGGCGACAGAAAGTGCCATACAACGCTCTCCAGCGGCACCAAAGGCCGCGCCCATAATCGCATTGGTCGCCATATCAATATCGGCATCTGGCATCAAAATGCAGTGGTTTTTAGCACCACCTAATGCTTGGCAACGCTTACCATGAGCAGAGGCAGTGCTATAAATATATTCGGCAATCGGTGTTGAGCCAACAAAGCTGACAGCTTGAATTCTCGGATCGGTGAGTAGTATATCGACCGCTTCTTTGTCTCCATTCACAACATTAAACACCCCATCAGGTAATCCCGCTTCGGTGAGCAGTTCAGCAAGAATTAACGCTGTGCTAGGATCTTTCTCTGACGGTTTTAAAATGAAGGTATTTCCCGTTGCCAAAGCAATGGGGAACATCCACATTGGCACCATCGCCGGAAAGTTAAATGGGGTGATACCAGCACAGACACCGAGTGGCTGCATTAAAGAATGGCTATCAACATGCGTACCCACATTAGCAGAGTGTTCCCCTTTCTGTAGATGAGGAATACCGCAAGCAAACTCAACCACTTCAAGTCCTCGAGTCACTTCACCTACCGCATCTGAATAAATTTTACCATGTTCGTTAGAGATAATCCGAGCCAAGCGAACCATATTCTGTTCCAGTAGCGCTTTAAAGCGAAACATAACCCGCGCACGTTTTAACGGGCTGGTTTTCGCCCATGAGGCAAACGCGGTTTCCGCAGCGTTGATCGCTTCTATAACATCTTCCTTTTGACTTAATTGCACCTGACGGGTTTGCTCACCTGTAGCAGGGTTATAGATTGCAGAAAATCGCTCACTCTGGCTTGTTTTGCGTTGACCATTAATAAAATTCAGCACCGTTTCCATCGTTTTCTCCTTCGGCTGTCTTGACTGGAAGATCATTATTCTTTTGCTGTCACTACGTATTCCGTACTTCTTTGAACTGTCCTAACGACAACCCATCATATAGAATTAAAATTTCATTTTCAATTAATATGATTTTTATATTTCGTTTTTATGCGGCATTATTTGAATTTAACCGTAAGTAGCCAAGATCATCGAGTTTTAGTGAAATATTAATTTCATTTGGTACATATAAAAAATGCCGTTAGCTTAACCCAAAACAGAGTAGATACCAGTGGCGAAGAGTTTTGTCCCAGAGATGAACAACAGCAAATAGCAAGCATGGTAGATCGTTTCTTGACTAACACGATAAAGAATCCCTACCCCAAGCTTCACGCCGATTGGCGCAAGTGGTATCAAAATAAGGGCTGTCATTAAATTCGAGCTGTCAAATTGACCAAGCAGATAAAAAGGAAACAATTTAAATACATTCACTACAGAAAAAAAAACCGCCATAGTTGCAATTAGGGTCACTTTGTCTAATTTGAGTGGCAGCAAATAGATGCTCGCAGGACCACCACCGGCATGTATGGTTGTGCTAGAAAAACCACTTAGCCCTGACCAGAAAAAAGCCAATAAACGATCGTATTTTGAGGTGGGATTCAGCTTCTTTTTCCCCATCACAAACAGCGTAAAAAAATAGTGCCCACAAAAGAGCAAGCATAAGCTGCCTACCACTATTTTCAGCCAATTTTCTGAACTGTACGACATTACCATTCCGGCAATTGCAACTCCCAATACTGCTCCCGGTAACATTTTACGCAGCAGCATTGTATCAACATGCCTATAATGTTGTTTCACGGCAAACCCATCCATCACACATAAAATTGGTAATAGAATCGCTGCCGCCTGTGTGGACGAGACGCTCAAAGACATCAAAGGAACGGCAACAACACCTAACGCGCCGCCTAACCCGCCTTTACCAATACCAAAAATCAGTACCGCAGGAATAGCGGTCACATAAAACCACGGATCGCTGATGATCATTCTGTGCTCTTTTTTGCTAAAAAAGCGCCTAAAAAGGCGCTATCAGGAATAAGCGGTTAGCTATTTACTCAAAGAATTGGCGCTATAAAAGCCCAGCTTCTTTGGCAAATTTAGATAAGTTGTTGTAGCCCAATGTGGCATAAGTCAACGGGTGAGCAATCGCAGGATCTTGCTCAGCTTCAACCACAAGCCACCCTGTATAATTGACCGTTTTCAGCACATTAAATACCGCGGGGTAATCAATACAACCATCACCCGGTACGGTGTAAACACCTTCTAGAACAGAATCCAAGAAGCTTAATTTGCGATTTTTCACATCGGCAAGTACGTCTTTTCGAATGTCTTTGCAATGCACATGGTTAATTCGCTCAGCCCAGCATTGCGCAACTTTTACCGGATCTTCGCCTGCAAACGTCAGATGACCAGTGTCTAATAGTAAGCCAACTTCAGGACCAGTGTTCTTCATCAAGTTATCAATATCTTGCGCGGTTTCAATCACCGTTCCCATATGATGGTGGTAAGCGATCTGGACACCTTGACTTTGTGTGTATTGAGCAAACTCTGTTAGCTTACGACCATACTCTTCCCAACGATCAGCGGGAAACAGAGGGCGTAAGTGAACCGGTGTCTCTTTTGCACCATGAATACAGTTTGTCACTTCACAAGCGACCATCACTGTTGCGCCAAGTTCACGCAATAAGGTCAGGTGTTCTTGTACCGCTTCAATTTCCTCTTCCACACTACGAGTCAAGAGTTCCATGGAATACCAACCAGAGACCAGTTTCAGATCATGGTTAGCGAGAATTGGGCCTAACACACTCGCCTGACGTGGAAATTTATTCCCCAGCTCAAAACCTGCAAACCCTGCTTGTTTTCCTTCACTTAAACAGGTTTCTAGCGATGTTTCGGCTCCCAGTGTTGGCATATCGTCATTAGTCCACGTGAGTGGGTTAATACCTAGTTGAACACTCATCAAAAGTCTCCTTTTATTGCACTATTTTTCGCCGCGTTGACGCCATAGTGTGATTAAGTTGTGATAATTTTCTTTCACGGCATGAATCAGAGTTTGGTCATCCATTTGACCGGCTAACCACGCACGTGAGGGCTCTCCAAATAACGTGCGACCAACAGCAAACCCTTTCACGATGTTTTGTCCTGCTGTTTGTGAAAAACTATGCTGTAATTCTGCTTGCGAAGCATCTAAGCCCAAAATAACGACTCCTTGACAATAAGCGTCTCGTTCTTCAATCAACGTCGAGATCGCCTGCCAGCTCGCTTTATCTAATGGAGGAAGCTTCCACCAATCTGGTTTTATGCCTAGGTTATAAAAGCGTTTCATCGCTCGTAGATAGAGGGCATCTTCTTTTTCAATGCCTGCGGGTAAAATCACTTCGAGTAACAGCTCATGCCCCCCAGATTGGCAACAGGCTTGATACACTTCTTGAATTTGATGTTCTTGTTGTAAACGCACCGTGTGATCATCTTCTGGGTTAAAGAACACCAGACATTTCACGATATGTTCAAGCGGCCAACTGACGAGTTGTGAGCCAATATTGCCATGCTCTAGTTTCAACGGACGTGAACCCGGTAATTCAATTGGTCGTGCAATCCACCAGCCCTGTCCAGTAATAGCATTTAATACATCTTGACCAAAGGAACTATCACACAATAATCCGGCTTGGCCTTTTTCCAATCCCGCTTCAACGGCGACTTCTCGGCTTGCTTGTAAAATCAGTTTCTTCAGTGGTTTAATACGAGCAATGTCCGCTCCAACTTGGCGTGCCATATCAATAAATTGGATTCGGTGATCAAACGCCATCACACAGAGCTCATCTCGTGTTGAGGATTTTCGCGTGGTGACACGATGGAGATGATTAAGCTCACTATCGAGATCAGGACGCTTCACTTGCTGAGCCCGTAGTAAGTAATTGTCCAGTTCGGCTTTCGTTGGCATCGCTGGAGCACAGCCATGACGAGAAACCACTAACGCGCCACAAGCATTGGCATAAGCACACGCTTTTTCCCAACCTTCACCATTTAAGTAGCCACGCAATAAGCCCGACATAAAGGCATCGCCTGCTCCTAATACGTTCAACACATCCACTCGAACGCCATAAACGGTGATTCCTTGATCAAGAGTTTCGGGAATAACATCCGTAAATACGGAGCAACCTAACGCCCCTCGTTTACACACCAACTCAGCCTGAGAAACTTCACGAACGGCTTTTAACGCTTGAATGGTATCCGTTGAACCGCCGCAGATATGAAACTCTTCTTCAGTCCCAACTATCAGGTCAAAAAGACCTAATACCTCTTGCAGTTGCTCGGTAACTTTTTCTGATTCAATAAAACGAGTTTCACCATCGCCTAAAGAGGTGAGCCCCCACAACACCGGCCGATAATCAATATCTAAGGCAGTTTTAACACCATTGCGACGAGCATATTTCAATGCCGTCAACACCGCTTCTCGTGTTTTAGGGTGAGAAAGATGCGTTCCGGTGATTGCCAAACAACGTGCAGAGGCAATGTACTCTTCACTGAAATCTTCCTTGCTGATCGCCATATCAGCGCAGTTTTCACGATAGAAAATCAGTGGGAAGGTTTCTTCATCTTTAATACCGAGGATCACAAGCCCAGTTAGTCGATCTTTATCTGTCAGTAAATGGCTGGTGTCACAGCCGACTCGTTGTAGTTCTTCACGTAAAAAACGGCCCATGTGTTCGTCACCAACCCGGGCCAGCATGGAGGATTTTAGCCCCTGAACTGCGGTACCATAAGCCACGTTACCCGATGAACCACCCAAATATTTACTAAAAGAGCTCATATCTTCTAAGCGGGCACCGATTTGCTGTCCATAAAGATCAACCGCAATTCGTCCCATGCAAATCACATCTAAATTCTTTTCTGTACTCACCGTTCGCTCCTTAAGTACCTCAGTGCTAAACAAGTCCTCTTTCCCCTTAGGGGGATAAGACAGTTCTTGCCGTGTTACAATCTATTGCACAATCATTTCACAATATCACTTATACGGAATGTTTATTTCACTTTCAATAGCAAATTACCGTAATATTTCATTCTGTGATCGTGATGGAATTTTGATTTATAAATATTTAAAAATAGAATTAATATTTCAAAATAAAAAAGAATTGATAAAACAATAAGATAGAAAGATTTAACGTAGGCAGGAGCCAAAAAGAAAAGTGGAAGTGAAAAAGCCCACCACATTTCATGGTGGGAAATCGGGGGGTGGTTTCGTGTTATCCGTTTAATACTGACGGGCTGTCGTTAATACTTGCTTAATGTCATTCGCGGCTTGCTCAATCTCTGGTTTATCTGCCACTTGAGCAGTACCACAACGCCACCAAGCTTCATAACCGTGAGTCATGGTTTTGGGTAACACTTTGATATCAATCAGGGTCGATACCGTCTGTTTTTTTGCCTCTTCAAGCGCACCAATCAGTTGCTCTTCATTGTAAACTCGATAGGCTCGACATCCATAACTTTCGGCGTTCATAGCAAAATCCACCGGAACTAATGGCCCGGTCAACGTGTTTGTCTTCGGATCTCGAAAGCGGTTTTCCGTTCCAAAGCTGCCCATCCCTTGACTCATTTGCAAGTTATTGATACACCCAAAAGCGGCATTATCAAACAAAATTACGTTGATCTTCACCCCTTCTTGAATAGAGGTTTGTAATTCAGAATGCAGCATCATGTAAGAGCCATCACCTAATAAGGTATAAACGGGTTGATCAGGACAAGCGATCTTCGCCCCCACGGCTGCCCCAATTTCATATCCCATACATGAGAAACCATATTCCATATGGTAGGTATCAGGTACTTTCGGTTGCCATAGCCGTTGTAAATCACCCGGTAACGAACCTGCAGCCCCGACCACAATCGCATCATCTTCTAAGTGTTGATCCAATAAACCTAAAACACGGGTTTGCGTTAACTCAGTATTGAGAGCTTCTCGATACTCACGCAATTCATCATCAAAATGTCCTTCCACCTCAGGTTGGTATTCTTGCCCAATTTGTGTAGCAAACAAACGCGCAACTTCTTCTCGCCACAGTGCTTTCACTTGTTTGATCTCATTTTGGTAACCACTGGTGTAGCCAGCCTGAATTAAGTGGCTTGCCATCGCCCCAAGGGCTGACTTTGCATCCGCGACCACCGCAGTAGCATCAAGCTTACAGGCATCAAATTCAGACACATTGATGGTTAAAAAATCGACATCGGGATGTTGAAATAATGATTTAGAAGCCGTGGTAAAATCGGTAAATCGGGTACCTACCCCAATCACCAAGTCGGCTTCTTTCGCAATGAGGTTAGCAGCCAAACCGCCCGTGGTACCAATGCCACCTAAATTAAGGGCATGATCATACACAATGGCGCTTTTTCCTGCCTGTGTTTCACCAAAAGGAATATGGAAGGTTTCGGCAAATTGACGAAATGCTTCGTGAGCTTCTGAATATCGAACCCCACCGCCACAGATAAGTAGTGGTTTTTTCTTCGTCATGATTAAGCGAACCGCCTCATCGATCATGGCGTCAGTCGCGGGTCGGCGATCAATACGATGCACTCTTTTTTTAAAGAAATATTCTGGGAAATCATACGCTTCCCCTTGTACGTCTTGGGGTAAACAGATGGTGACGGCTCCTGTATCAGCAGGGTCGGTCAAAACGCGCATTGCATGAATCATCGCAGACATCAATTGCTCAGGGCGATTGATACGATCCCAATAACGAGAAACGGGTTTAAAGCAATCATTGGTGCTGATTGAAGCATCATAATATTGCTCAACTTGTTGAAGCACCGGATCTGGTTGCCGACAAGCAAAAATGTCACCCGGTAAGAAGAGTACAGGAATTCGGTTTGCGGTTGCCGTTGCTGCCGCGGTGATCATATTGGCAGCACCGGGGCCAACGGATGAAGTCACAGCATAAATTTTCTTGCGTTTATGCTGTTTAGCAAACCCCATTGCAATATGCGCCATTCCTTGTTCATTACACCCTTGGTGAACAATCAAATCGCCTGAATCTTGTTCCAACGCTTGCCCAAGCCCTACTACATTGCCATGACCAAAAATCGTTAGTACACCATGAATAAACTTATGCTGCTGACCATCAAACTCAACGTATTGTTGGTTCATAAATTTGACCAGCGCCTGCGCTGTTGTCATTCTTATTGTCTTCATCACCCGATCATCTCCAAAATTCGCTAAGAGAAGCATTGATACTGTTCCATCACTGTTCTCGTGACTTACCGCAATCCTGTTATTTCTTGAAATTACTATATGAAATATAAATTTCATTTCAATTTATATTTGGAATAAATTTGACTTTTGTGATCGGAGTACAATTGTCAAAATTAAACGTAAATTTCTTAATGTCGCCGAGTTTTTCTCATGAACTCACCTTGAAATTGAAATATTTATTTCATAACATGAATAATTGAAAACTTAAACTCATTTCAACCAGAAGCAAGTCATGAAGAACAAACCACACCTAGATAACGTGAATACGCTGGAGAAATGGGCTTGCTAACCACTGAGGAACATCGCATGTCTACACTATTATCAAAGTATAAAGCGCCAGATAAAATAGGGTGTACGCAAAAAATAACCCCTGAAAATGCAGGCTGGGAATATGTCGGATTTGAAGTTTATGAATTGAAAACAGGGCAAAAACTGGTTCTACCTGCATCAAGTAATGAACTTTGCTTAGTTCTGGTCACGGGCAAAGCAAGCATAAGAACAGAAACAGCGATTTTTGAAAACATCGGCGAACGGATGACTCCTTTTGAGCGAAAAAAACCATACGCTGTTTATGTTTCCGCTCAGGAAGGTTGTGAGGTTGAAGCATTAACGCCACTAGAATTGGCCGTCTGTAAAGCACCGGGGAAAGGAACCTATGCCACTCGGTTAATTACACCAAAAGATATCCAAGCTGAAGCACGAGGCCAAGGTAATAACCGACGCTATGTACATAACATATTACCTGATGATGTACCCGCAGATAGCTTATTGGTCGTGGAAGTCTTTACTGATGAAGGTTGCACTAGTTCCTATCCAAGCCATAAGCACGATCAATCTAACGAACCTCATGAAACGTATTTAGAAGAAACTTACTACCATCGCCTTAACCCTAGCCAAGGTTTCTGCTTGCAGCGTGTTTATACCGATGATCGATCTTTAGATGAATCGATGGCGGTTTATGATAAAGATGTGGTCAAAGCACCAAAAGGTTATCACCCTGTAGCGACCATTGCCGGTTACGATAACTATTACTTAAATGTCATGGCTGGCCCTTCAAGAAAATGGTGCTTCACTTGGGAGCCAGACCATGAATGGGTCAATGGTCCGGTTTATAAGGCCAAACATGCTTAGTTGGATATTTTGATTGTTATATAAAAACGTCAGCACTGATTGCTGACGTTTTTTATGCTAAGGATAAATCCGCTACTTACTCTTTGTTTGCAGAATCATGAAAAGCGAGCGATACAGCAAGAGTTTGAGCTAAACACAAGGAAGCGGCTTGAGAGCGAAATGCATCCACCTTTGCTTCTTTCACCACAAAACAGACATCACTCGATGAGGCTAATGGGCTAATTTGACTATCGGTAATGATAATTTGTTGAATCGCAGAACCAACTAATGATTCACTGATTGTGGTCGTTTCTTTTGCATAGGGTGAGAAGCTAATCACAATCAATACATCATTTTCTTCAATGGTACTCATCTGCTCTTTAAACATGCCCCCCAATCCATCAATGAGGAAAGCACGCTTGTTTAAGTGACGCAATGCATAAACAAGATACGATGAAACAGAAAATGAACGACCTAAACCCACCACATAGATATTCTTTGCCTGAGCGAGAATCTCAACCGCGCTATCCAAATATTCAACCGGGGTTTGCGCCGCTAACTGATGCATAGCATTGCTATTTGCTCGTGCAAACTCTTGTAGAATATCCATCGGGCGTTCTGGTGGCGTGGTATCCCCTTCCATTTCTTTCAATAACCGAACACGATCCGTATAGCTGGACGTCTCTTCTAATAAATTACTGCGAAATAGTTGTTTCATTTCATTGAAGCCACTGTAACCAAACGCATTGGCAAAGCGGATCAAGGTTGACGGTGGAACATTCGCTTGCTCAGCAATAGCGGAAACCGTTTCAAAAGCAACACTGTTTTTATTATCTAAGACATAAGCAGCCACTTGTTGCAATCTTTTGCTGAGCTCACCATAACGAGTACGGATTTGATCTTCTAATTCACTTAAGGTTGTTGCCGATAACATCCCAACACTCCATCATCTCTTTTAGACAATCTTATTCAAAATAAAACAATAATGAAATTTTTTTTCTGTTTTTATACGAATAAAGTAAAAAATTTAGACCAATCACGATGTTGTAACGTTCATTGCACAAGAGAGCTGACAGCAACGCATTCATCATAATGATCGCAATACCAAAGGTCCCAAACACGGTGTTTGATCTTCACAAATTTCCTCGACCAGCGCCAGAAATAGCTCACCCGTGGCCACGACATCGGCAAAAGCATTATGCGCGAGATAAGGAGGCAACCCTTTCTGTTCTCGAATATGAGCCAATCGTAAATCAGGATACATTATCCCTCGATACTTATTAAGCGAGCGTTCTAATCGCATGGTATCTAAAAATATCAGAGGTAAAGGGAGCGAATCTTCCAGTTGTAGCAACTGACGTAAAAACTGCTTCTCAATTTCAGCGCCATGAGCAATCACCACTTTCCCGCTTAAACTTCCCACCAAACATTCAATCAGTTCATGACGTGATATGCCTCCGAGCAACGTTTCCGGTATAATATGATTAACGACCGCTGTTTCTGCCTCAATGCTTTGCTCTGACCGAACATAATAATGCTGAGCCGTGGCAAGAGACATCACAGGGTAATGAATATTGATCATCCCTACCGATAAAATTTCATCTTGGCTTGGATTAAGTCCCGAGGTCTCAAAATCTAACACCACACACTTTAGCTGCGATAATGGGGTGTTGGGATCAGGGTACGATTTCTTAAAAAGTGGCAGGCAATGAGACGGAATTCGTGATTGAGCTAAAGCGATACAACGTAACTTATCGCTACTGCTAAGCGGGTGTTGACGACGAAACCAATGCTTTATCATCGTAAACGCCCTCCAGCATGATATCGTTGTTTCGCCGCTTCTTGATAGCGAGCAATAATCCTAAATGCATCTTTAAGATGATTGCGTTCAAATGCCGTCAACTCACCCGGAGCGATTTGATTATTCAAGGGTTGCCCGTGTTGTACTTGTTCACCTTGATGGTGAAAGCGGACTTGATTGATAAAGTTTAAAGCTTCTTGTAGCTCTTGCTTGCTGCCATGGCTGATCACACCAAGTTTTGCCGCACACGCTAATCTTTTGTGCGTTTCCGGTACAAAACACCCTGCATTTAAGGCATAAATTCGCGCTAACTCAACAAGTAAATTCACCGCTTGCTGTTTAATATTGAGCACTTGGCGATTATCCCCATCTTTGGTTAACACAAACTGACGAAACAGGCCTAGTGGCGGACTAACGCGCAAAGAGTTTGCCACCATAATAGAAAGAAAGCGCTGGTTTCCTCGGACACAAGTCAGCAAGGTTTGGTTAAGTACCTCAACCAAAGGTTTTGCTCCGTATAAAAAACGCATGTCCAGAAATACGCTGATATCGAGCAATGACTGAGGTTCAGGCAATACCACCCATTGCCTGAAGTTTTTTTGCCATTGATCTAAAGAGACACACCAGCGAGCCTGATTCGCCATCATCTCTCCTGGGCAAAATGGATAACCACAGGCATCAAGCCCATGGCAAACAAACTGTGCTAATTTTTGAAAGTAGGCTCGCTCATTCTGATTCGCTTCTCTAGCCAATATGATGCCACTATCTTGATCGGAATTTAAATGCATCTCTTGGCGAGCCTGAGATCCGGCGGCAAACCAAGCATATTCCATCGGAGGTGGGCCAAATTCGCGCTCAGCCAGTTGCAGTAGCCGTTTATTAAAGGCATCGGCGATCAAGGTCATCATCTGCTGGATAATGGTGGGGGCAACACTGGCAGAGAGTAATGCATCAAATACTGCTTGTCGTTGAGGAATCAGACTCACTAGCTCAATCAAAGACTCCTGCCGGTAAATTCGACTGATCAGAAACACTGCATGAACATGGCTTTTTTCTGTCAAGCTGGTGGCGGTTAATACCCCAACAACCTGCTCCCCCTCCAACACTGGCAAGCTTCGTACATTGTGTAACATCATCATTTCCATCGCTTCAAGCAACAAGGCATCAGACTGAATGGTTTGAGGATGTTGAGTCATAATTTGACTGATGGGCGTATTTAACATTAACCCTGCCGCAATGACTCTTTTGGTCATATCTCGGTCAGTGACCACACCGACTAATTGATCATTATCCATCACTAACGCACTGGAACGGTGACTATTGACCATAATTTGTGCCGCTTCTTGTACCAGAGTATCGGAATGGATTTTTGCCACACTACGATTCATCACCTCTTTGACACGTTTTAAATAGAGCATTTCCTCACCGGCCCATTTCACTCTGGAATGAGCCAAACGCACCGATTCTTTGGAAGAGAAGTGATTTCTAACCGCGGGGTTATCTTGCATGAGCTGTAACAGAACCGTTTTAGGAATGCGATACAGTAACGTGTTTTCTAACGCCACTAGCTGGTAATCACACTCACCCGTACGATACAGCTGGCTAAAACCGAACAGATCACCATCTGCAAGCCGAGCCCGCAAGGTTCCATCCGCATGGTATTGCTCTACCGCGCCTGTTCGCACAAGGTACAAGCCCTGCCCGACAATATGCTCTCCAGCAAGCGGTTTGTCTTGTTTTAAATAGAGAATATCCACTGCTGCCGCTAAGGCATTTTGCTCTTGTTCTCCTAATCGCACAAAGGGATCAATCGAAGAGAGATAACTAACAATATTGGGTAAAAGTGAACGTTCCATCGCAGAGCCTATTTCTATCAACGAAAATCGCTCAATCCTTTTGCGAAAAGATTGAGCGGTATACGTATTTAACTCTAGTAAGCGCCAAGGTAAAAACTTGTCACTATTGAGCGTCTTTCTGAGCTTTGAGTATTTTAGCTCGTGGACTGCGTATTAACTCACGGAAAATAACCCAGAAGACATACCCCAGTGCCCCTACCGCCAATAAATAGTATCCAGACATGACCCAAGTTGGCACATTGTGCGCAAGGAACACATACATAGACACAGAAGAAAGAGTGATCAGCACTGCCACCGCAGGCGTCATAGACCAAGGAGTAATATCCACTTGTTCGGTATAAACATCTTCATGATCTTCCTGGGGATAGAAGTAACCCACCGTCAACATAAAGGCAACGTTGGCAACAAACAATAGCCCAACAAGGTGGAAAAAGTGGATGTCGACTTGGAACACAAAGTTAAATAGAATATAGGCTGATACACCAAAAAGTAGTCCAAGTTTAGCCGCAATGGCTGGCACATGTTTAGTCAGTAACCCAACCAGTACTACACTCAAAATCGGCGAGTTAAACAAACCTTGTTACTGCTGAATAAGATAGAATAGGCCATCTGGCGCGTTGGCAACTAAAGGAGCCACAATCATAGAGATTAACGCTAAGCTTAGCCCTAACCATTTTCCAACAGATACAGTTTGTGCTTCCGTTGCATCAGGTTTAAGCGATTTTTGGAAAATATTGACGGTAAATAGGGTTACCGAAGAGTTTAATCCGCCACTAAAAGTAGAGAACACGGCTCCAACGACTACCGCAGCAAAGAAACCGACCAACATTTCTGGTAAGACAAGTTGCACCAAATTCGGATAAGCATGATCTGGGTTTGCTATCTGTCCATTAAACACATGGAACGCAATAATACCGGGTAAAATGATAATGCTTGGGATCATCAGTTTAAAGAAAGCACAAAGCAGTACCCCTTTTTGCCCTTCTGCTAAGTTTTTCGCCCCCAACGCTTTTTGTACAATCGACTGGTTGGTACACCAAAAGAACATATTAGAGACAATCAACCCAGTAAATAAGGTAGAAAATGGCACCATGGAATCTTCAGAGCCAATAGAGTTAAACTTTTCAGGGTGGGCTTGATACACTTCCACTAATCCTCCCCAGATATCACCATCTCCGACATAAGCCAGAGCGAACAGCGTGACCATCAAACCGCCCGTAATTAACCCTACGCCATTAATGGTATCGGCCACCGCAATGGCCTTAATTCCACCAAACACAGCATAAATAGCTCCAATACCACCCACTCCCCAAACCATAAGCCATAAGGCGGTATCTTTATCAACATTAAAGACATTAGAGACTTGGAATAGGCTTTCCAAAGCAATCGCGCCGGTATAAAGCACAATAGGTAATAATGAAATTACATACATAGCTAAAAATAGAATCGACGTGATGGTCAGCGTTTGCTTATCAAAGCGCTTTTCTAGGTATTCTGGGATGGTAGAAATACCCAGTTTTAAGTAACGAGGTAAAAAGAAAATGGCAAAAAGAACAATGGTCATGGCTGCCATCACTTCCCATGCCATAACGATAAAGCCAGTGCGAAATGATAAGCCATTTAGCCCAACGAGGTGTTCCGTGGAGAGGTTCATTAGCAGCATTGAGCCACCAATATAAACCCCAGTTAACGATCGCCCACCAAGGAAATACCCTTCGGTTGAATCAGTGAGGTGTGCATTGTGCGTTTTATAGTAAGCAAAACCCGCAACGAACAGCGTAAAACCGATAAATGAAATAAAAGTGATCATGGTTCCTCCAATAGCTTTTATTACGCCCAGCACTCTTTTTCATCCATGCAGAGCGATAAGTTAACCCACCCAGTCATTCAGAATGGGTTAACGACGATTTACAGGGTAATTTCACGTCCTGAATGTAGAGATTCCAACGCTTTATCTGCCAGCAATAATGCTTGTTCACCGTCATAACCACTACATTCTGGCTCCGCTCGGCCAGATAATACATTTACAAAGTGTTCCCACTCTGCACGATACGCTTTTTCATAACGCTGTAAGAAGAAATGTTCAGGTTTTGCAGCCACACAGCCTTGCTCTCCCCAAACTTCCACCGCATCTTCATGAATATTATTAGCGCGCAGTAAACCTTTTTCACCATGGAGTTCGATACGTTGATCGTAACCGTAGCCAGAGCGACGGCTATTGGTAATAGTCGCCATCGCCCCAGATGGGAATTTCATCACGATGAAGGCGGTATCAATATCCCCCGCTTGACCAATTTCAGGATCGACAAGATTACTGCCTTGTGCATAAATAGAGACAGGATCTTCTCCCATGATAAAACGAGCCATATCAAAGTCGTGAATCGTCATATCTCGGAACATGCCACCAGAAACTGTGACATATTGAGCAGGAGGTGGTGAAGGATCGCGGGAAGTGATCAGCAGAGATTCCGCTTTACCAATGACACCCGCACTCAGTTGTTCACGGACTTTTCGAAACTGTGGATCATAACGGCGGTTAAACCCGACAAAGAGAGGAACCTGATGCTCTTTGACAATCGCTAAACATTCACGTACTCGTTCAATATCCAAATGAACGGGTTTCTCACAGAAGATAGCTTTCCCTGCTCGTGCTGCCAGTTCAATCAGTTCAGCATGGGTATCCGTCGCAGAGGCAATCAGCACCCCGTGAATATTCGGATCAGCTAACGCTTGTTCAGTCGTCTGAATGTTTGCGCCATACTTGTCGGCCAGTCTTGCGGCACCATCACCATAAGGGTCAATGACAGCGTAGAGGTTGGTTTCTTTATGTTCATCGATATTGACGGCATGAACTTGTCCAATCCGGCCAGCGCCAAACAAAGCAATGTTATACATAGGGTACTCTCCTTATACAGGATGTTTTTATGATCTTTTCATTGAAGCTCTACCGCATAACGAGTATTGATGTTCTCATTTCATTAATGAGCGGAATGGAAACAATGAGTTCTTGTAATGACAAAGACACCATAACAACGAAACAATGATTCCACAATAACCCAAAGTGAAACTTTTATTTTGTTTTTGAGAATTGAGAGTATCGCAATATTTTTGCTCAAAATGGTCATACTGACTTTATTCATCAAGTCTAATATGAGTGAGTTGAACGATACTGTTCAACAAAATAAAACATCATTGATATACAAAGGCTTTTCATTACCACACCAGATAACTGGTTATCTAAATGAAATAAATATTTTATTTTGATTAAAATAAACGATCGTTCCAATGGCTTACATCAAAAACGCAAAAAGTCACAATATGAGAAGAATGTTCTCTTTGTGGCTTTAGTTTAATGAGGCTTTGTTGCGTAAATCTATGGAATTAAATCAAGAAGCTACGATCTGATCAGGCACATTCACTTTACACCGTAGCTTTATGCCTAAACCACGTTATAAAACAACCAACTGAAAACAGTATAATAAAGCCTTAATCAATAGTGGCTATCTCACTTTCTGGATTGATGGAGAGGTTATACGAGAATGAAAACAAGGCAGCGTGAGAGCTCACGTCGCTTCAGTGGATTGGCGATTGCGACGGCACTGATGATGAATCGCATCTTCTCAATACCACTGAGATCAAAATTTACGGTGAAAAAGCATGCTACGAACTGCAAGCGTAGATTTGGTTGGATAAATCCAACCAAATACCTATAAAGCACCAGTGCGAGCTTCTCAATATTACTCGCTTTTATATCGAAGCTCTTGAAGAAGCGCTTAAACACTATGGACCGCCAGATATCTTCAACTTCATATCAAAGCAACCAGTTTACCAGCATTGAGTTCACACAGAAGTTAATCGACCATGGCGTGCAGATCATTATGGATGGGAAAGACTGTTGGATCGATAATGTTTTCATTGAGCGATTATGGCTAAGACTGAATTAACTTACCCCAGATGAAGTCTACTTCGATGGAGAGAGATATACCGCATGAGCCAGATCCCCCCCCTTAAAGAATTAGCTTATGTGTTCACCATTGGGGTCCATTTCTTTGTAGATCTGTTTACCCTACCTTCATGAATTTTTCCTAATTCTACGAACCATCCAGTGATAACCAGCGCAATTAAGAGTAATGTTGCTAACGAAACGGATAATTCATGATGAATTTTTCATCAATGCATCTTTACGCAAGCGCCATACTGTCAGTAACATCGCCAGTAATGCTAGTACGCTCATGCCAATATAAACCAAGCTAAAACCTTGTGATAATACTTGAGTGGAAACGCCGGCCTGCTCGGCACCGTGTTCCGCAACCATGACTTCGCTCGGCACTCTCAGATAAAAGAGCGCGGAACAGAACGCAACACCGAGTGCACCGCCGAGTTCTCGTCCAAAATTAAACAGTGACATGCCAATGCCGCGATCACGTGCGGGTAAGACACTTTGTACAACAACGCCTAAGGCCGGTAAGGTTAAACCAATACCTATACCCGCAAAACCCAATGCAAATTTCACCCACATATCGTAATGAACTTGCCACAATGCAGCCATAGCTAAAGCAAAACCGACGATCACTAACATCTTATAACGACCAAACTTCGCGATGAGCTTCCCACCCACATAAGCGCCAGAGGTAATACAGACCATGAAGATCACCATAATGGCACCGCTTTCTGACGGAGTGAGTCCTTTTTGCCATTGAAACTGCAGTGGTAAATAGACCAAAAGCGCAAACATCAGCATTTGCGATCCCATAATAAGAACAATCGCGGTCAGATAATTCGGAAGACGTGCTAAACGCGCCGGTAAAATAGGATCACTCACTCTGCGTTCAACAACCACCAAAGCAACTAAACACGCCAGTAATGCAAACGCGCCCCAGCCAGTAGGGATAAATGAATGTGAAGAAAGTAATAACAGCAGCAAAGTCGTCGCACTCATGAGTAACGCTGCTCCCACCCAATCAAAGCGACTATCTCTGCGTTTATTGAGATGCTTCAAATAGCGGTTAACCATGTAAAGTGCCACCAACCCTAGCGGTAAATTAATACCGAATACCCACCGCCAACTGAGGTAGTCAGCAAAATAGCCGCCAAGTAGTGGCCCTGCAATACTGGACACCGCATAAACCGCTGAAATATAACCTTGGTACTTGCCCACTTCGCGCGCAGGAATTGAATCGGCGATAACGGTAAATGCCAGAGCTATTAAGCCTCCACCGCCAATCCCTTGAATCACACGAGCACCAATTAAACTGGGTAGATCAAAAGCAAAGGTACACAGCGCGGAACCCAACATAAAGATCACGATACTGACATTTAGCATCCGAACTCGTCCGAACAAGTCGCTCAGTTTACCGTAGACGGGCAATACAGCGGTCGATGCTAATAGATAAGCAGTAATCACCCATGTTAATGCTTGTCCTGCCGAGAGATCTTGCCCAATAAGAGCCAATGGAGTGGTAACGATGCTTTTTTCAAGCGAGCCTAAAGCGATGACTAAAGCAACGCTGGCAAAAATAATTTTCGGATTAGCCGAATAAGTTGAATCGGTAGGCATGTGCCCCTCATATGAATTTGATTAGAATGCGCGACCGACACGATAACGTAATAGTGCACATCCTAAAATAGGATAGAATGGGATGGCTTATTGCATAAATGGGATTAATGATGAAACTTGATGATTTATCACTCTTTTTAACGGTAGTGAAATGTGGCAATTTTACGCTGGCAGCAAAACAAAAAGCCTTGTCCACCAGCACGTTGAGCCGCAGAATTCAGCAGTTGGAGCAAGATATTGGCAGCATTCTACTGATCAGAAACAGTAAAGAAGTGGTACTAACGAAAGAAGGCGAGCATTTGTTTGAAACCTATGCCAACCTATTTAGCCAAATAGAAGATAAACAAGCACAAGCTTTAAAAGCCAAACAAGAGTTTAGAGGCGAGATCGTCATTAACGCGCCAATCCTACCCATTCGGCATCAGCTAAGTCCATTAGCACTGGAATTTTGTCAGCAACATCCTAAAGTCAACATTCGTATTCAAGTCGGTGCAGGGCTGGATTATCATACCCAGCACGACCTTGATATAGCGCTACGTTTTGGTCCACAACCGCAATCCGATTGGGTTGCGCGCAAACTAGCTAATAACCCTTCCGTGTTGTGCACAAGCCCTGACTACTCGGCCTCTTTGCTGCTAAAACATCCAGAGCAATTACTTTCTCTGCCACTACTCACTTTAAATACCAAACAAGCGTGGATATTTGAACATCAGCAAAGCAAAGAACGTTTTCAATTTATCCCTCAGGCACGTATTAGCTCTGAGGAAATTGATACGATTTTACAAGCCACATTCATGAATATGGGTATTGCAAGGTTACCTAAAGGATTAATTGATAAGGAGTTAGAGGAGAAACGATTAGTGCCATTATTGCCTAATTGGCAGATTGAAGGAGCGGATGTTTATTTGCTGCACCCTCAGAGACGTTTTCTTCCTGAGCGAACTCAGGCATTTATTGACTACATCATCAATCACTGGTCGCGCTTTGCTTTCAGTTACTGGCGTACTTGAGAATGTACAACACCACACCATACTGCTCAAATAAAAAACCACTTCTTGCTACTAACGAGCAAGAAGTGGTTGAAAGCGATTGAGTGACTAGATTAAAGAAAGTGGAAGGTCGCGTTGAATGAAACCGTACCAATATCGTCATCGCCTAAAGTGTAATTCATGTAACTTGCACCAACTGAAATTGGCCCCATCAGGAAGTATTCAGCGCCTACACCGTACATGATGTCAAAACCATCATCTATTTTATTGCTGTTTAATTTTTTATCCCAAGAGTGCAAACCACCCTTGGCATACACATGCAGAGGGCCAAAATCAATGCTTGGTTTTACCGCAAAATAAACAGAAGAGGCCGCGATTTCATTCGTGGCAGTGACTTCAAATTTGCCATGGTCGGTGTAACCCGCTTCGAGGCCAATCAGAGGAAGAATACCAGTACCGGCATGAATGTTGTACGAAGTACCGCTTTTACCATTCAAATCCGATTGGCCTACCGATGCGCCGCCATAAATCCAAGAGTCAGCAAACGCCATTGAAGATGTACTGATCAGCGCCAGTGCGATTAAAGTCTTTTTCATGATGAACCTTCTTTATTTAATTTGGCAGTGGCCTCAAAACGGCGACCGATTGCCACATAGCGTCAAATTATAGTGAACTGTTGGTTAGATGCAAATCTTATACCTAACAAGCATCAATCGCATTTTTTATACGTTTATCTGAAACTGGATAAGGAGTGCCAAGTTGCTGAGCAAATAAACTCACGCGAAGCTCTTCAATCATCCAACGGATCTCTTTAACATTTTCAGGTACTTCTGCACCACGAGGTATCTTGTTTAGTAGCGCTTTGTAATCATTAGTTACCGCTTCAATTTTCAACATGTGCAAACGATCCTTATTTGGGTCAATGGGTAACTTCTCCATCCGACGTTCAATCGCGCGCATGTAACGCAGAATATCCGGCAAACGCTTCCAGCCGCATTCGGTGGCAAAGCCTTTAAAGATCAAACCTTCGATCTGCGCTTTGATATCCGATAACGCAAAAGCCATCGTAAAATCGATTTTCCCTTTCAGCTTTTTATTAATGATGAATGCCTTGGTAAGGATCGTCTCCACTTGTTGGGCGATATCGACCACAGTATCGCCCAATTCAGCGCGCACAAACTCTTTCAGTGCCTCAAACTGCTCCGGCTCCCACACTAAACCGCCTTGCTGCTCAATTAACTTATCAATCCCACAAGCAATACAGTCATCAATCAGGTCCAGTACTTTGCCATACGGGTTAAAGTAGAGCCCCAATTTTGATTTGTTCGGTAAATTGGTGTGCAGATATTTAATCGGTGAAGGAACGTTCAGCAAAATCAGACGCCTTTGCCCTGCTTTCATTGCATTGAGTTGTTCTTGCTCGGTCTCAAAAAGCTTAATTTCAACACTCTCTTTACTATCTACTAACGCTGGATAGGCTTTAACCTCGAAACCGCCGCGCTTTTGTTGGTACACTTTCGGTAATTCACCAAAGCTCCACGTATGCAGACCTTGCTGTTCAATATCATCGTCTGCCACTTGAGAGAGTGTTTCTTGTACTTTCTCTTTCAAACTCTCTTTCAGCTGATATAAATCTTTATGCTCGTTGAGTTTGCGATTTTTATGATCCACCGCGCGAAAAGTGATTTTTAAATGATCCGGAACTTGCTCTAACTTCCAATCTTCACGCTTCACCTCGACGCCCGTCATGCGTCTTAACTCTTTTTCCATCGCATCCAATAAAGGCAATTCCATCGGTGTGACACGAGCTAAAAACGCATCCGCATAGTTAGGTGCCGGTACAAAGTTTTTGCGCAGTGTTTTAGGCAAAGACTTGATGAGGCTGACAACCAATTCATGACGTAACCCGGGGATCTGCCAATCAAACCCTGTCGGCTCAATTTGATTTAGGATCGGCAATGGTAAATGCACCGTGACACCGTCACTATCCACGCCAGGTTCAAATTGATAGCTGAGCTTCAGCTTAATACCGTTTTGATGCCAAAAGTTGGGATAATCTAAATCAGTGATGTGGCTAGCATCACCTTTAAATAGCATCTCTTTTTCAAAGTTGAGTAGATCTGGGGTGGCTTTGCTGACTTTTCGCCACCACGCATCAAAATGACGCCCAGAGACCACATCCGTTGCGACTCGCTGATCGTAGAACTCGAAAAGCTGTTCATCATCAATCAAAATATCGCGGCGGCGAGATTTATGCTCAAGCTCCTCGACTTCAAGTAATAAGCGACGGTTTTGCTTGAAAAACGCATGTTTGGTTTCCCAATCACCTTCAACTAATGCGCTGCGAATGAAAATCTCACGACATAGTGGCTCGTCAATGGTGCTGTAGTTAATCAAACGTTTAGGCACAATAGGAATGCCATATAACATCACTTTTTCATAGGCCATGACGGCGGCTTGTTTTTTTGACCAATGCGGTTCGCTGTAGCTACGCTTGATCAAATGCTGTGCCAGCGGTTCCACCCATTCAGGCTGGATTTTAGCTGCAATACGCCCCCACAGTTTAGAGGTTTCCACCAATTCGGCGACCATCACCCACTTGGGCTGCTTTTTAAACAGACCAGAAGCGGGAAAGATATTAAAGCGGGCGTTACGAGCCCCTTGGTATTCATTTTTCTCTTGGTCTTTGATACCGATGTGCGACAGTAAACCAACCAAAATTGCACTGTGGATATTTTGGTAATTGCCCGGTTCGTCGTTCAATTTGTAATCCATTTCACGCATCGATTGGTGAATTTGGAAGTAGACATCCTGCCATTCGCGTACCCGCAAATAATTGAGGTAATCTTGTTTGCACTGCTTACGAAATTGGCTGCTGCTTAACGCTTTTTGCTCAGCTTGAATGTGGTTCCACAAATTCACTAGGCTCAGGAAATCGGACTCTTCATCAAAAAATCGGCGATGTTTCTCATCTGAGGCTTGTTGTTTATCTGATGGGCGTTCACGTGGGTCTTGAATCGAAAGTGCAGCGGCAATCACCATCAGCTCTTTTACGCAGCCAAGCTTTGGCGCTTCGAGCACCATACGCGCCAAACGGGGATCAATCGGCAAGCGTGCTAATTTGCGCCCCATATCCGTCAACTGCTTTTTGCTGTCGTTACTATGTTTATTGGTATCAGGAACAATCGCACCAAGCTCTTCAAGCAAACGCACACCATCTTGAATGTTGCGTTTATCCGGCGCTTCCACAAACGGGAATGCTTCAATATCACCCAGCCCAAGTGCGGTCATTTGTAAAATAACCGAGGCTAAGTTGGTACGCAGTATTTCCGGATCGGTAAATTCTGGGCGTGAAAGAAAATCCTCTTCGGAATAGAGGCGTATGCAGATCCCTTCTTCAACACGGCCACAACGTCCTTTACGCTGATTTGCACTCGCTTGAGAAATTGGTTCAATCGGCAAACGTTGGACTTTGGTGCGGTAGCTATAACGGCTGATACGCGCCGTACCAGGGTCGATGACATATTTGATCCCCGGAACGGTAAGGGATGTTTCTGCCACGTTGGTGGCTAAAACAATGCGCCGCCCTATATGGGGCTGAAAGATTTTATTCTGCTCACCGGCGGATAATCGTGCATAAAGCGGCACAATTTCAGTATCACGTAAGTTACGTTTACTGAGCGCATCGGCCGTATCACGAATTTCTCGCTCACCATTCATGAAGATCAGAATATCGCCAAGCCCTTCAGCACAGAGTTCATCGACGGCTTCAAAAATACCTTCAAGTTGATCGCGGTCTGCGTCCTCTTCACCAAGCAGTGGTCGATAACGCGTATCGACCGGATAAGTACGACCCGACACTTCAATGATAGGCGCACCGCTAAAATGGTTAGAGAAGCGTTCAGGATCGATGGTGGCCGAAGTAATGATGACTTTGAGATCCGGACGACGCGGCAGCAGTTCTTTCAAATAACCTAAGATAAAATCGATATTTAAGCTGCGCTCATGTGCTTCATCGATAATGATGGTGTCGTACTGATTGAGAAAACGATCATGCTGGATTTCGGCCAACAATATCCCGTCAGTCATCAATTTGATCTGAGTCTGCTCGGAAATTTGATCGTTAAAACGAACTTTATAGCCAACAAAGCCCCCCAGTTCTGTTTCCATCTCTTGCGCTATTCGGCTCGCCACCGAACGCGCAGCAAGGCGACGTGGTTGCGTATGGCCAATCAGGCCATATTTACCGCGCCCAAGTTCTGCGCAAATTTTGGGTAACTGAGTCGTTTTGCCTGACCCTGTTTCACCCGCCACAATTACCACTTGGTTTTCAGCAATCGCTTTGGCGATATCATCGCGTTTTTGGCTTACGGGCAATAAATCAGGGTAGTCGATGGTAACGCGGCTGTTGAGACGCTGCTGCGCCACCATCATTGACTGAGCAATATCGAGCGCAATTTGATCAAAAACGGCATGTTTGGCTTGCTCATTTTTTATTTTGCTCGCACCAGAGATGCGTTTACTCAGACGAAAACGATCACGCATCATGCATTCTTTCAATGCATTGCGCAGAGATGCCGCACTGTTGCTGCTAGCGTTCATTGACTTGTGTTGATTGGGCTGTGACGAGGTCAAAGCATTTCCTATTCATTTCATTACATAAAACTGAGCGGATTGTAGCATAATCAACGCGCCTGCAATCAGTTATCCTTTCACAAACGGCGAGCATTTATTCGCTTCCTCCTCGATTCCGGTATGTTTTGCCATCGTTCGTATGATTAAGCGATTTAAAATTGGGCAATCGGATCAGGATTTCTTATGTTTATAAGAAAATCGCCGCTACAATAGCGACATGATTACTGAAACGATAAAACTGTGAAAGCATCTGAACTGAAACACATACTCGATTCACTACCCGATAACACCGATCCAGAATTGGTGATGGGTGAGGCTTGGTTGCCTGAACGTCTTATTGACACACAATTGGACGGCCATTTTCTGTTTCTAGAGTTTGATAATGCGCCCGAGGAAGGTGAAGGAGAGGAAGAAGGTCGCGGTTTTGTTGAACATGAGATTGCCATGATACGGCGACGCTTTGAAGAAATTTTGCTAGAAAAAGCGGACAATAAATCCAAAGCCGATGCCATGTTAGCGCTTTTCCTGATGGGGCATGAATACTCAAGTTCAGAAGTCATTGAAATACTAGAAGACCCTAGCGTTCCTCAAGATCCGAATGATTTTTATCACGAGAACGATGAAGATGAATCTCTTGATATTTAGAATCTCACTTTATTCTGACTTGTGTTTTGCTCAATACGTCACTATTTAAACAATAATGACTCGAAATTTTCAGTAGGTTTTTTTATGTTTAATGCCATTACATCGCTATTCAAGCAACTCTTGGACGGAGAAGATTTAGGCCAGCGTTCCAACACTAACCCCAACCTAGCGATTGCTTGTTTGCTCAGAGAAGTGGCAGGAGCCGATCATCAAATTGACACACGAGAAAATGACGCTAAGTTTCAATTAGTTAAACGACTATTAGCGTTAGATGATACAGAAACCACGGAACTGCTCATTCGGGCAGAACAAAGCGTCAAACAGTCAGCTTCATTGTATGATTTCACTTCACAATTACGCGAGCTCTCGCAAGATACGCGATATGAACTTATCAAGGCGATGTGGCAAGTGGCGCACGCGGACGGTGAGATAGACCCACTCGAAGAGGCGGTGATCCGCAAAGCGGCAGAATTATTGTATGTCGACCACAGTGAATTTATCCGTGCTAAACTTTCCGCTCAAAAATAGAGCGGATTACAACATCGTTAACGCCAATTTCGCAAGGTTGTAGGCATCAACATAAGCGGAGTGCTGTCGCCCTTCCCACTCAATGCCTTGCGCTTCTTGTGCGGCGCGGTGACCAATACGTTTTTCTTTCATTCTCTGCTGAATACGGTAGAGCGTTGCTAGGTTGATGAACTCGCTAAAAGGCATAACGATCCCCTTCTGCTCACACTCTTTAGCTAAAATTTGGTCATCACGCCCCCACGAAACATAAATCTTGTTTGGGCCGCCAAAATTCTTGACCATTGATTGAACGACACCTGCAAGTGGTCGCCCCTGTTTTTCAATCTTACGCGGAGTTATCCCGGTTAACTCACTACAAAACAGCGAAATTTCGTCTTGCTCTGGCCTGACATAATATTGAGCACGCTTCACAATCGTGCCCAACTGTACATCAATTTCAGCTAAACCCACTTCAATGATTTCACCCGTTGTCCCAACCCCATTTTCATTCCAGCAGCACATTTCTAAATCGAAGCAGACAACTCGGTTATAGTTCATTGTTCAGGCGTATCCTTTAGATATAAGTGGTCAAAGAACGCTATCTTACTCGACTCCTCTCAAAAACTCGACTCTCGCCCTTTCGTTCGGACAGTTATTGGGCGATTGACACTCGGTTGCGACCATTTTCTTTGCTTTCGTATAACTTGCTGTCTGCCAAATGTAATAAAGACTCTTGATCATAAGTATGATTGATCGCCGCCCCAATGCTGAGCGTGCAATACAGCACCTCATCCATGAACTCATATCCGGTTGATTCAACAGCCGCTCGTAACGTTTCTAAATAACACTGCAAAGGTTGAAGTTCTGACAATTCACAAATAATGCAAAATTCGTCCCCACCTAACCGAGCTAAAACATCATTATTTCCCATATGACGTGAAATAACCGTTGTGATATGTATTAGCATCTCATCGCCTGCAATGTGGCTATGGTTGTCATTAATCAGTTTAAAATCATCGACATCGAACATTACCAACGAAAAAGCTTTTTTCTGTAAGACGTTCTCTTGCAGTAAACGTCCGAATGCACGTCGGTTATACAACCCAGTCAAACTATCGTGGTCCGCTAAAAAGCGCAGTTCTTCAGTACGTTCTTCTAGCATCTCGCTAAGATGAAGTTTTTCTCTCATCAACAAATAGACAACATAACCTAACAAGATCGAAATAATTAAACCACCGACGCTGAGCGCTACTAAAATCCACTGTATGTTGCTCGCTATTGGTTCTGAGAACTTAAAATCAATTTTCCAATCACGGTTAGGCAGAGATAAGCGTTTCTCTATTTCTATGCCTTTGATTGAATCCCAATCTGGGCTTTGGAATAGAATCGGATCATCTTCGGCATCAAATCCGAGATCGGTTACTTTCATATACAATCGATGATCGGATGCCGTGCGGCTCACCAATCCATCAAAATAAGTAGAGAGTCGAATAACACCCACTACCACACCAATCATTTCCTGTTTGTTGTAGTTGAAAACGGGATGATATACCAATAGTCCATCCTTTTTGTGGTGTGCTTCTATGCCATCTTGCAATAGGCGGACCTTATCGGATATAGCAGGTAGCCCCGTACTCTCAATATGTGCAGCAATTCTTTGAAAGCGAGGGCGTAGCGAATAGAAACCGAGCAATTCAAGGTTACTTTTGGTTTGAGGATAAATATCACTCAGAACATAAACGGGTTGTTCATTATCTTCAGAAAATCCAATCACCTTTTGACCCGCTTTAGGTACTGTAAATAACTCAAATTGAGGCAAACGATCCCTCATTAATGTTACAAATTCGTCAGCATCATCTTTCGTCACTTTCGCTAACCATTGCAAACCGATAAGGCTGTAGGATGTTGACATAACACCATGAGCAAAAACGTCAAATCCTTGCACATTGCCCCCCTCGGTAGCATGCAAAAAATTGGCAGCCGAACCAATAAAACTGACATCATTTCCAACCAACGTGTCTAATATGCTTGCTTGATGTTCAGCGTGGCTATCAAACAACATGACAATATGATTCTTTTGATTAATGTAGAGTAATGAGATGACTGACGCTGTCATCATTAAGGTAATAATTGAAATACATAAAGGATAGATCACCTTTTTGTCGCTCTCGAACATAACAGCCTCTCCGTGGCTCAGGACTCAGGACTCAGGACTCAGGACTCAGGACTCAGGACTCAAATTACTCTTATAAAAGTAGGTAAATCAATAGCCAGTCACC
>NZ_CAWMCN010000096.1:34534-80593 GCF_963865925.1 Vibrio sp. ZOR0018
TTAATCTTAAAGTTGAACCAGAATAGAGAATTAATGATTGATACTGCTCAAAACGCAAGCAATCACTTTAGCTTAAACGTGATGATGCGGACTTTCTATCCTGTATTCGCCTTGAATATGGTAAGCTGCGCCCCTATTTTTAAGTCTATTCACCGTAGGCTCACGAGAATTCCCACGCCTACTTCATTGTGTAAAGAGAATTGTGATGAACTTCGATTTAAATATGATCCCTACCACCTTTGATATGCTGCATGCTGGGCTCAGTGCATCAAGCCTTTTGCTACTTCTCATTGTGGTATCACGCAAATCAAAAGTCGTTGAGAAAGTTGTTGAAAAACCTGTCGAGAAAATTGTCGAAGTCGAAAAGCCGGTTGAAACGATTGTTGAAGTCGAAAAAATCGTAGAAGTAGAAAAAGTGATTGAGCGCGTAGTTGAAGTCGAATCTAAATTAGCGACAGCGCCAACCGATTCCGCCCTACAACTTTTGTCGTTAATGCAGCAAGAAGCTCGTCTGATTGACTTCTTAAATGAAGATGTCACCGCTTTTTCAGATGAGGAAGTTGGAGCCGCGGCGCGCGTGATCCACGCAGGTGGCAAAAAAGTCCTACAAGATTACATTCAGCTCACGCCCATTCGCGGCGAAGATGAAGAAAGCCGAATTACCATTGAAGCCGGTTTCAACCCGCAAGAAGTTCGCTTAACGGGTAATGTAACGGGTTCAGCACCCTTTAATGGCACCTTAGTCCATAAAGGCTGGAAAGCAACAGCTATCACTTTGCCTAAATTGGCTGAACAGTATGATGCTTCAATCATCGCCCCTGCCGAGGTTGAATTGTAATGGAACAGACAGCGCCAAAATTTAGTATTGGTATTGACTTAGGCACAACACATTGCGTGCTCTCTTATGTTGATACTCAGGATGAAAACGCTCGCGTTTCAGTAATGAGCATCCCTCAACTTACCGCGCCCGGTACGGTTGAAAGCCGTCATCAATTAGGCTCGTTTTTATACCAGCCTCATGAACATGAGATGAGCCCTGCCGCACGCGTTTTGCCTTGGTCGGCCGAGCCAAAAGCTTTAGTCGGTGCCATTGCGCGCAACCTTGGCAGTAAGACACCGATTCGTTTAGTCGCCAGTGCCAAATCATGGCTATGTCATGGTGGCATCAATCGACGTGATGCATTTTTACCCGTGGGTAGCAGCGATGAAGTGGAAAAGATCTCGCCATTAAAAGCCACTGAGTACTATCTAGAGCATTTAAAAAGCGCTTGGGATCACGCTCACCCTGACTTCCCCTTAGCTACACAAGATGTCACGTTAACAGTACCCGCTTCATTTGATCCAGCCGCCCGAGATTTAACCGCTGAAGCAGCACGCAACGTTGGTTTTGAGCAATTAACGCTGCTTGAAGAGCCACAAGCGGCTTTATACAGTTGGATAGATAATAGCCACGATGCGTGGCGCGATGAAGTCAAAGTGGGTGACATTGTTCTGGTGGTTGATATTGGTGGGGGAACCACTGATTTATCCTTAGTGGAAGTGACTGAAGACGCTGGTAACTTAACGCTCAATCGGATTGCGGTTGGTGAGCACATCTTACTCGGCGGCGACAACATGGACCTTGCCCTTGCTTACCGTTTAAAAATGAAATTGGCGCAAGAAGGTAAAGAATTAGCACCTTGGCAAGTACAAGCGATGACGCACGCTTGCCGAGATGCCAAAGAGGCGCTTCTTAATGACAGTGCCCTACATTCCGTACCGATTGTGGTACCAAGTCGCGGTTCAAAACTGCTCGGTACAACGCTTAAAACCGAATTGACTCAACAAGAAGTGCAACAAACCTTGGTCGATGGTTTTTTCCCACAAGTGAATATCACTGATCATCCCGTACAAAAAGCACGTGGCGCATTAACGCAAATGGGCCTTCCCTACGCGCAAGACGCTGGAATTACCCGCCATATCGCCGCGTTCTTGGCAAAACAAGCCCATGCAATGGGTGGCGACATATCCGCTCTAGAAACATCCGCTCTGAATGATAACCCATTTGCTGGCATGCCCGGTATGGGCGAAGCTCCGGAGATGGATTTTATCAAACCGACCGCCATCTTACTAAACGGTGGCGTGTTAAAATCCGATTTATTAGCAAACCGTCTTCTCAGCACTATTAATGCTTGGTTGAGCACTGTGGGAGCACCACAGATGAAGCGCTTAACAGGCTTAGACCTTGATTTATCCGTCGCATGTGGCGCAGCGTATTACGGCGCAGTTCGTCGTGGACAAGGTGTGCGTATTCGCGGTGGTATTGCCTCGAGTTATTACGTCGGTATTGAAAGTGCTATGCCTGCCATTCCGGGGATCACACCGCCGATGGAAGCCTTGTGCGTCGCTCCATTTGGCATGGAAGAAGGAAGCAGTGTCCGCGTACCAAGCCAAGAGTTTGGATTGGTCATTGGTGAGCCTGTACATTTTCAATTCTTTGGTTCAACAATACGCCGCGATGACGAAGCTGGCATGCACTTAGATTATTGGGCTCCAGAAGAACTTGTAGAGCTGCCCGAGATCCACGTCACCTTACCTGTTTCTGAAGGACGTCGACAAGGCGAAGTCGTTCCGGTTCACTTAGCCTCAACGATCACAGAACTCGGGACACTTCACTTAGAAGCCATTGCGACCGACAACGGCCAAACATGGCACGTTGAGTTCGATGTGCGTGAAGATCCTCAAGTCACTCAATAATCCCCACACGGCATCTTCGGATGCCGTTTTTGAAATTCAGGAGCCTCCATGTCTTCCCCTCGCTTTCTCGTCGGTATCGATTTAGGCACCACCAATACTGTGGTGGCATTTTGTGAAATCACCGAATCGTTAGAAGACTCACCCGTACATCTTTTTGAGGTCGACCAATTGATTGGCCCCGGTGAAGTGGTTCGAAAACCACTCCTTCCGTCATTTCGTTATCACCCAGCCGACGGGCAGATCGCACCTGATGCCCTATCGCTCCCTTGGCAAATTAAACCGGTTATGGGCGATAGCAAAGAGGTAATTATTGGCCAATGGGCAAGAGATTTAGGTGCAAAAGTAGAAGGGCGACAAGTATCCAGCGCGAAAAGTTGGCTCTCCCACCAAGGGGTTGATCGCAAGCAAGCCATCTTACCGTGGGCAGGCGCTCACGATGTAGCGAAAGTTTCCCCTGTGATTGCCAGCGCCAGTTATCTCAATCACATCCGGCAAGCATGGAACTACCGTCATCCAAGTCATCGACTTGAAGATCAAAACGTCATTATCACCGTACCGGCATCATTTGATGAAACGGCTCGTAAGCTCACCATCGAAGCTGCAACACTGGCTGGCTTAAGCTCAATTGTACTACTTGAAGAGCCACAAGCCGTTTGCTATGACTGGTACGCACGTCACCGCCATTGTGCCTCACAGCAACTGCAATCACTCCCTTTGATCTTGGTTTGTGATGTGGGCGGAGGTACGACAGACCTCAGTTTAATTGAAGCAAAACACAGCGCAGACAACCAACTTTCTCTTGACCGAATTGGCGTGGGCGAGCACTTAATGCTCGGAGGTGACAACCTTGATTTAGCATTAGCTCATCTAGCTGAGCAACGCTTTGACGGTTCGAAAAAATTAACCGCCGCCAGTTTGAGCAAACTAATTCAGCAAACTCGCCAAGTAAAAGAGCAGCTCTTATCAAACCAAGCCCCAGAGCAGCTAAAAATTACGCTCCTTGGCAGTGGTTCAAAGCTATTAGGCGCAGCAAAAAGCATTTCCCTGACGAAACAAGAGGTGCATGACATTGCACTGGAAGGCTTTTTCCCACTTTGCTCGGTACAAGAACGTCCAACTAAACGCCGCAGTGCAGTGGTGGAATTCGGTTTGCCCTACGCAGCCGACCCTGCCGTGAGTAAACATATCGCTGAATTTTTAGCTGAACACCAAGCCGTTTCTCGCCTTGCGCTCAAGCAAGAGTCAAACGCAACGGCCATTCCAGTTGGATTACTACTTAATGGCGGCGTATTTAATAGTGAGCTTATCACAAAGCGCATCACTCAATTATTGACCGATTGGCGAGGTTCGCCGATCACCCTGCTTGATAATCCTCACCCTGATTGGGCAGTCGCACTCGGTGCTGTTGCCTATGGTAAAGCTCGCCAAGGTGCACAGCTTAAAATTGGCGGCGGATCGGCACGCTCTTATTTTTTACACCTGCCTGAAAAAAACAGTGCGGGACATGCTCTGTGTGTCTTGGCTAAAGGCACCGAAGAAGGACAAGAGATACGCTTAACCAGCCGTCGATTTTCACTGACGTTAGGTGAACCAGTACGCTTCAACATCCTGACCTCAACCCACGATATGTTTGCTGATCGCCGCGTTCAAAATGGTCTGTTATTGGCTGTTGAACATGAGCTTTTTACACCACTGCCTCCTTATATAACGGCGTTAAAAGGAAATGATGATGCTCTATTGCATGCTAACCAAAAGCAACGGGTGGAAGTTCAACTGGCTTGTCAATTAACTGAAGTCGGCACGCTCAAGATTGAATGTGTCAGTGTTGAGGACGAAAAAAACCAATGGCAACTTGAGTTTGAAGTTCGCAAGCACAGTGAGTCAGACAGTGAAATCCAACGTCATCCTCGCTTGTCAGAGGCGATTTCGCTCATCACACACCTTTATAGTGGCAATAAAAAAGCCTCTGATAACCAAGCCATAAAAACGCTTGGCAAAGATTTAGATAAGCTTTTAGGGCCACGTGATGAATGGGATTTCACCACGCTACGACCGCTCTTTGATGCATTTTCTCAAGGCCGTAAACGTCGACGTCGCTCAGAGCAACACGAGAAAAACTGGTTGCGTCTGGCTGGGTTTGCCCTGCGACCAGGATTTGGCGACCCAACTGATCCTTGGCGTATGGAACAGATGTGGAATCTGTATCAACAAGGTATTCAATTCCAAAATCATCAAGGCTGGAGCGATTGGTGGGTATTTTGGCGGCGTATTGCTGGCGGACTGAGGCAGGAGCAACAAGAAACGATTCTAGCGGATATCGCTAAGTATCTTCACCCTAGCGCAATCAAAAATCCAAAATCAGCTCAAGAAGCGCACGACAAAGGGTACGAAGCCATGGTGCGGCTTGCCGCTTCGCTGGAACATCTAGAAGTGGAAGATAAAGTATTACTTGCCACGTGGTTTTTGAACAAAGCGATTAATCAAACTCAATGTGAACAAGCACACTGGTGGGCCGTTGGGCGGTTAGCCTCTCGGACGCTACTGTATGGTAGTCAACATTCAGTCATCCCAAGAGCGCAAGTGGAACAATGGTTACCGAAGTTGCTTGATCAAAACTGGCAAAAAGAACCGATGATTGCCTTTGCCGCGGTAATGATGTGTCGCAAGACAGGAGATCGTCTTTTTGATATTAGCAATGATGTTCGTCAGCTCGTTTTAGCCAAGATAAAGCAGAGTAAGGTTCCAGAAACTTGGTTTACTTTGGTTAATGAAGTGCATGACCTGTCTGACACAGAATCCAAACGTGTCTTCGGTGATACTCTGCCAAGTGGGTTGATACTGCTTAAAAAATGAATCGACCTAATTTGACCACTCTCGTTGCTATGATGACGAGAGCGGTCAAAGATAACGCTGAATGTAGATTACAATTTCCTAAAAATCGCTTCGCAATCCGTTTGCTGCATGTATTTTGGCGCAGGATAATTCCAAAACGCTTCACGAAAAGCTTGTTTGGCCAATTCTGGAATATGCTCTGGCATGACCCCCTGTAACTGTTTAGGGATATGCAGTGTGTGATTGAGCTCTTTCACATACCCAATGAAGGCGTCCGCTTTCATTGAATCGGTCAAATGTGGATCGGTTATTTTGAGTACGTCAGCCAGTTTAGCCAGCTTATCTTTCGCCGCCTCTTTGGAGTATTCCAATACATGTGGCAACACAACCGCATTCGCTAAGCCATGCGGGAAATGGTATTTCGCCCCAACAGCATGGGCGATGGCATGTGTATACCCTAAACTGGCTTTGGTAAAAGCAAGTCCAGCGTAATAAGAGGCCAGTGCCATGTTTTGTCTCGCCGTCAAATTTTGGCCAAAGAACGCCGCTTTTTCCAAGTTATCGTGGATCAGTTTAACCGCAGCGATAGCATAGCGATCAGTCTCTGGCGTAGCATTACGCGATATAAAGGCTTCCACTGCATGCGTGAGTGCATCCAACCCCGTTTGCGCAGTAATATGAGTAGGCAAGGCCATCATCAGCATCGGATCTAACGCTGCAATAAGTGGCACAAGTTTCGGGTCAGTAATCGGTGTTTTTTGCTGAGTTTGAGGGTCAGAAACCACCGCAATGACGGTCACTTCAGAGCCCGTACCTGCCGTTGTTGGGATCACAAACAGCGGCGCAGGTGTTTTCCATACTTTTAACAGCCCCACTAAACGTTTGATCGACTTGCGGTTAGTAGCACAAGCGGCGATCACTTTTGCACAATCGATTGAAGAGCCGCCACCAATAGCGACAACGCCTTGGCACTTCTCCAATCGATACTGATGGAGGCCGGCTTCAACTTGATCATAAGTAGGATCAGGCAATACATGGTTAAACACCACACAACTGACACCAACGCGCTCAAACTCAAAGGTTAGTTTTTTTACATAACCAAGCTTTTCAATGCCTTGGTCTGTTACGACAAGCACGCGTTCAATACCCATCAAAGAAACCGAATAACAGAGTTGCTTGAGCGATTCTTTACCAATAAACAAGGTTGGCTTGGAGATGGGCAGAATCGCTGCGGCCAATTTGAGCACTTTCATGTATAGCTTATGCTGCCACTGCTGGTACTTGATCTCCATGATTGGTCTCGAGTTGTGAAGTTCTATTAACTAGACTAGGCAATACAACGAGTTATCTCTACCTAGAAAGTCAAATTTTGCAAGATAAGGCAAATAATCGCTGATCATTATTAGATTTAACGCCAACTTAAGCTCGCATTTTAATGCAAACCTTGTAAAATCCACCTCGCTCACTTTTTATACTTATAATTGAAATCATTAGCTGAGTACTCTGCACATAATTTTATGTGTCATAAAATAATCGACACGTCGTTTGGCTTTCGTCTTTGAGGTGCATTCCCTGCACTCAAATGGCATTCAAAAATTGTATTTTATTCAACCAATTACTGTAGAAGTCATGAACGAAGATAAGTTTACCAATGTCTATCGCTTGCCTGGTTCATTGCAAATTCGCATAGCCACATGGCAGCAAACCTTTAAAGGCACTTCTGATTTAGTGCTTCATCAAGTATTAACCGCTAGAAATAATCAGTATAAACAGGCTGACTTTTGGCCTAAGGGCTGGTGTGTGAATCTGTTTGATGAGAGCGATATTTCCATTACGCAGCACGGTACCTACATTCAAACCAGTATGCGAACGATGATTGATCGCAAAATCTCGTATAAGCGCGTTTATCTCTCTCGACTACCTTTAGAAAAAGCCGAGCCCGCCTTGCTTCGCTTTAAGAAAGAGTGGATCCGCAACTACAATAATGTCGCCCAAGAGTATAACAAGAGGAAAAAGAAAGAGTTTATGGCCTTTGCCAGAGAAGAGGTCGAAACACTTTATCCTGCCATTCCTAAAGAACCTTTTGATAAAGCGCTATGGAACCGTTTAGTGGTTTCGATTGTTGGTCACGCCAATAAATTCAACAATCCTTACTTTGTTAAACATGCTGATTTTTAACGTAATAAAATTTAGCGTAATAAAAAAGCCTGAGTGGTTTCACTCCGGCTTTTTTGTCAGACATCGCAAATGAAAAGCACTGGCTGAATAACGTAGAATAGAAGAGCAATTAAGCGTAATTGGCATCCACTAATTCACCAGCAACAACTTTGCTAACTTCAGCACGATTTTCTAACCATTTTACAACCAACGCTTTATCTTCTTCTGTTGCTGAACGGTAGCGATCGGCTGCGCACACAAAGCCGTCAAAGATCTCTAATCCACCACCACCGAAACAAAGACCGATGTTATCAACGTAATCAATAAACTCATCAACGAAGAGATCGTATTGTTCAAAGTCTTTGATAGACGTTGTACAGCTAACTTCAAAACCGAGGATCGCAAATTCACCTAAAAACAGTTTCTTACGGATACGGCGGTTTTTATTTTCTAGCTTGTCGATTTTCATCATATTTTCTCTCTCTGTTTGAATGCGGCATTTATACACCTTTCAGCACCATTTCCAAAATGATTCTTTATATAAACCGCCACAAGCGGACACTTTCACAACAAATTGTTTCAAGATGTGCCAAGACAAAACAAGTTAAAACAAGCCGCTCGTCAAGCTTAGTGACGTCAAATTAAAGTCAAGAGAATCATAATTATTGACTGCTTCGCAACTTAATCTAAAAACTTCGCACAACTTTTGAGCCTGCCACCCATGCACATTTTTATTTCATAGTGCATGGTTAAATCAGCTCATTTAGCCCTTGTAAATCGTATTTTTTGAGGTGGATTTATGTTTGATTTAAACGGTGAATGGCGATTGAGCTCACCCGAGTATCCCGATATCCAAATCGCGATGACACTGCCCGGTGACCAGTATCATGCATTACTGCAAGCGGGTTTGATCCCTCATCCCTATTATGCATCCAATGAGTCTCAGGTTCAGTGGGCTGGTTTATGTCATTGGGTATTAACAAAAGCGATCACTTTAAATGCGGCAGACCTTCAGTGCCCAAACCACTTACTGGAGCTGAATAAGGTCGATACGTTTGCTGATCTATGGATCAACGGACAGAAGGTTTTACAGTGCCATAATGCTTTTCAAACCTATACCGTTAATATTCGCCCTTATCTGCAAATTGGTGTAAATCATTTTGAATGGCGATTTGAACCTGCCGCTTCGGTAGCCAAGCAAAGAGCCGATGAGCTGCCCTTTCCCATTCCGTGGGCGCAAGGGAATAATCAACTTCCTCACATGAACACAGTGCGAAAACCTCAATGCCACAGTGGTTGGGATTGGGGTATATGCCTTGCTGTTTGTGGTATTTTTGCACCAATGCAATTAAAAACGGTACAAGAATATTCACTGCTGGGTGTGGATATTGAACAAGTTTGGCATGCTTTAACACACGTTACGCTGCACGTGAGAATACGGCATAGCGAATCGCTCTCCACACCCATCACACTTACTTTTGGCGATCAAACTATTACGATCGATAGTGAGGCTTTTTGCAACCAAAGCAGTGTGGATATTGATGTTCACCATCCGCATCTCTGGTGGCCAAACGGTTACGGTGACCCTTATTTATACACACTGTCTATTACCATGGCACAGCAGCAGATCAACCGCCAAGTTGGCTTAAGACGTCTCACGTTGCGCACTGAGCAAGATTCCATCGGCAGTGAAATGACCTTTATCGTGAATGAGGTCTCGATATCAGTGAAGGGCGCGAATTGGATACCAATGGACGCCATGCCAAGCAAAGTCAATTTTTCCCGTTATCAACAGCTGTTACGAGCCGCACAAGAAGCTCACATGAATATGATTCGTGTGTGGGGAGGAGGTGATTATGAACACGATCATTTCTATCAACTTTGCGACCAACTCGGATTATTAGTCTGGCAAGATCTGATGTTTTCCTGCGCACAATACCCTTCAACACCGAGTTTCTTAGAAGAGGTAAAGCAAGAAGTCACACAACAAATACAACGTTTGAAGCACCATGCTTGCCTTGCCATTTGGTGTGGTGATAATGAGGTGATTGGTTCATTAACTTGGTATCCAGAATCTCGAGAAAACCGTGAAAAATACCTAGTCAATTACGACCGACTCAATCGTTTTTTAGAAATCCTCGTCAATGAACAAGATCCAAGTCGCCGTTTTTGGGCAAGCTCACCTTGCAATGGTGAATTAGATTTTGGTGACGCTTGGCATGATGATAATAAAGGTGACATGCATTTTTGGGATGTGTGGCATTCAGGTAAATCTTTTGACGCTTACCATTCAATATCCCCACGATTTTGTTCAGAATTCGGTTATCAGTCTTGGCCTTCATTTAGTGAAGTGAAGCAGATTATCCCAGAAAGCGACTGGAATATCAGTGCGCCTCATTTTGAACATCACCAAAAGAATGCTCGTGGTAATAGCATCATCACCGAAATGTTTACTCGCTATTTCCGTTTCCCGAATGGCTTCCAGCAGATGCTTTATTTGAGCCAAGTTCAGCAAGCCATGGCAATTAAAACGGCTGTCGAAGCGTGGCGGGCAACCTCACCGATTTGCCGTGGCATATTATATTGGCAACTCAATGACAACTGGCCCGTCGCGTCTTGGTCAAGCATTGAGTATTCTGGACGCTGGAAGCAATTACATTATCACGCCAAACGGTTTTATAACCCGCTTTTGGCCTGTTTTTCTGAAGATGAGAAACACCTATCACTGAGAGCCATTAATGATGCGCCCGGTGAGCAATACCTTGTGGGTGACATATATTGGTTTGGATGGGAAGGAGAATTGCGAAAGCATTGGTCAATCAATGAACGACTGCCCCAAGAGAGTAACCAAATCGTGTGGCAACACACAATAAAGGATTTCACACCAGAAAAAGGCGCGATCTACTTTGTCAGTACGGATGGCCAGCGGGATAATTTTTGGCTGCCGGATGTACCAAAACGTTTGCCCTTAAAATCGGCTCGCATATTGTGTGAATATCGTGCGGGCAGTCTCTGTTTGACCACTGACCGACCTGCACTTTACGTTCACCTAGAACATGACAACGTACTACAATTTTCTGACTCCAGCTTCTTTTTGCTCCCCAACCAAATGCGGACAATCGCCTTTAGATCAGACGATAAATCTCACTTAAACTGTACTATTTATCAACTGGCTGAATGAACTGAGCCGAATAAAGACAAACGCTCAGCCTTAAGGAAGGAAACGAAAAAGAGCTGCGCATCAAGCAGCTCTTTGCAAGCTAAACCATTTTTACTAATGCATGTTCAACATTGGCTCATGTCAAACACTGACTAATGTTGAACACCAGATGGATTTTCACCAAATTCAGTCTGTTGATAAATATCTGCAAGGGTTTTTGCACGTTTTGCTGCCTTGCGTCGTTTCGTTGGTTCAAAGTATTGCTCGACCTGCTTCAATGTCTCTTCATGGTCTTGCGCGGATTGGACAAAGTCTGGGTTGGCTAACGCTTCTTGGCGAAGGCGGTTAACTCGTTCTAGCGTTTCCCACAACATATTTCACCTCCAACTTCACTGTGCATACATACAGCTTAGTAAAGAGTGACATAATGTCAAGCAATTAACTGTGGATTTATACAGTTAATTAAAATAAATGCTCATTATTTCAATGAGTCATTAATCTGCGAGGCCTCTTAAGGTGCGCACGTTGATTCTCGAAGCACCAGCTTACCTAGATAGCGATGTATCTTGGCATCATCCGAGCCCTTCCCTTCAGCCAATTGTAGGGCCAAGGCTACTGCATCCTTCGTCAGTTGCTCAATAGGAAGCGATATTGTTGAGAGATTGGGCACCGAATACGCAGCCGCAGGCTCATCATCAATCCCCATTACAGAGACCTGATTGGGTACCAAAATGGCATGTTCGTAAAGTGCGCGCATTGCTCCTAGTGCCATATCATCGTTACAAGCAAAAATAGCGCTGAACTCACTCTGTTGTTCTAATAACCGTTGAACCGCGGCATAACCCGCCAGCATAGAATTATCACCTTCAACAACGAGCGTGTGATTGAGCTCAATACCAGCCTGCTGCAAGCCTGACTGATAAGCAGCAAATCGCTGTTGTCCTGTATCACTGTCCAAAGGGCTAGTGATGCAAGCAATGCGGCGATGGCCAAGTTCAAGCAAGTGATTAATCGCTAAAGAAGCGGCTTGATGCTGCTCAAAACCAAAACTATGTAAACCGGCTTCTTCCAAGGTTCGATTGAGTACTATCAGTGGCACTGAAACATCAGATTGCAATGATGCCAGCTCATGATTCGACAAATGGCGGCTGTAAAGCATGATGGCGTCACAACGCTGAGTGAGCAATGAGCGCACTGCTGCTAATTCGCCTGCCGCGTTATCGTGACTGTCCATGACAAGTAAGGTCTTACGTGCTTGCTCGGCACCTTGTGCTGCTTGATGCAATAAGCTGCCAAAATAACTCCCTTGAAACTGAGGAAGTATCAGCCCAATCGCATTTGCACTGTTTGTGGCTAATGCTTGCGCCAACACATTAGGTTGATAACCCAAGGTGGACATGGCTTGTAAAACGGCTTCTCGCGTACTTGCTTTTACTTGGCCAGTTTGATTGAGTACGCGCGATACGGTGGCTTTAGACACGCCCGCTGCTTTACAAACGTCATTGATTGTCGCCATGGTGACTCCTAATAAAAACCCCCGACTCTTGGAAGCCGAGGGAGTTTACCTAATTTCCTAAGCTGGATGAACGCTCTCAATCAACAATTATTATTGTCATTCCACGTTTATAATTGTTCGCCATTGGTTTTGATCACGGACTGATACCAGTAAAAGCTTTTCTTTTTACTGCGAGCCATTGAACCAGAACCATCATCGTGTTTGTCTACATAAATGAAACCGTAACGTTTTTTATATTCACCAGTGGTGAACGACACACAATCGATACAGCCCCAAGGGGTGTAGCCCATGACATCAACGCCGTCTATAGCAATGGCCTTCTTCACTTCTCGTATATGTGCTTGTAAATACTCAATCCGATAATCGTCTTGCACTTGGCCTTGCTCATCGACTTCATCGATTGCCCCAAAACCATTTTCGACAATAAAAATCGGTTTCTGGTAGCGTTCATACAACTCAGAAAGCGCGTAGCGAAGCCCTACCGGGTCAATTTGCCATCCCCAATCAGACGCTGTGAGATAAGGGTTTAAGCGACTTTGTTTAAATAAACTGGTTGTTTCACCTTCAGCGTTGCGATCATCAGAGACAATATTCGTCATGTAATAGCTGATCGCAAGGTAGTCGGCACAACCCTTACGCAGTATCGCTTCATCACCATCGAGCATATCAACGGTTATCGATTTTCGCTCCCATTCACGCCAAATATAGCTTGGGTAATAGCCACGAACTTGCACATCGCTGAACAAGTACTTCTCTCTCATCATTTCTTGAGAGCGGATCATATCTTCTGGACGACACGACGCGGGATAAAGCGGCATCATATGAATCATGCTACCCATTTGAAATTGAGGGTTGATCTTATGACCGAGATCGACCACTAAAGCACTGGCAATAAATTGGTGATGCATGACTTGGTACATCACCTGCTCTGGGTTGTCATGTTCAGTGAAGATCACCCCTGAGTTACAGTAGCCAAACAGTGGGAATTCCCAATTTCGCTGGTTATTGATCTCATTGAAGGTAATCCAGTATTTCACTTTCTGTTTATAACGCTCCATCACCACTTGGCTAAAGTTAACGAAGAAATCCACAAGCTTGCGATTTGCCCATCCCCCGTATTGTTGTACAAGGTGGAATGGCATCTCAAAATGCGAAAGCGTAATAACTGGCTCAATGCCGTATTTCAGCAATTCATCAAAAAGATCATCATAAAATTGTAGCCCTGCTTCATTGGGCGAGACTTCGTCACCTTGTGGAAAAATACGAGTCCAAGCAATTGAGGTTCTAAAACATTTAAAACCCATCTCAGCAAAAAGTGCAATGTCACCTTTGTAATGACTATAAAAATCAACGGCTTCATGATTAGGATAGAAATAATTTGCATCCACACCGGAGGTCATCACCCTAGGTACTTCATGCGCTCCTTTTGAGAGCACATCGACAATGCTGACTCCTTTTCCACCTTGGTTCCATCCACCTTCAACTTGATGTGCTGCTACAGCCCCACCCCATAAAAAATCTTTTGGAAAACCATTCGTTGCCATCGTCATCTACCTCGTCTTCATTTGCTGACTCAATGTACCCTTATGTCGATCTAATATGCTATTTCACGCCATGTGGACACGTTGTATAGAAATACATCATCGCTTTGCTACTTTGCGTGACATCATAAACGATTATCGTAAAAATGTAACCGGTTTCGGAAACCGGTTACATTGAAATTAATAATTCTAATGTTCTCGGAAGAAAATACGCACTATTTGTTACTGACAAGTGGCAAACAGAGACATTCCGTAGCACTTTTGCTGTGACTACTGTATGCTTGCGCCTTTCCGCAACGTGATGCGGATCACTTCCTTATTTACATATCGAGACATTTTAATGAGTTTTGCCTCTCTGGGTTTATCCCATGCCATCCTGAAAGCCGTTGCTTCTCAAGGTTACGAAACACCATCGCCAATTCAGGCGCAAGCTATTCCAGCCGTTCTTGAAGGCAAAGATGTGATGGCAGCGGCCCAGACAGGTACCGGGAAAACAGCAGGATTTACCCTGCCCATTTTGGATCTATTAGTTAAAGGCCCAAAAGTAGGCCCCAACCAAGTGCGTGCATTAATTCTGACGCCGACACGTGAATTAGCCGCGCAAGTTGCCGACAACGTGGCAACTTACGGACAAAACCTTCCACTACGCTCTGAAGTTATTTTCGGCGGTGTGAAAATTAACCCACAGATGATGAAAATGCGTCGTGGAGTAGATATTTTGGTCGCGACACCGGGTCGACTGTTGGATTTATACAACCAAAATGCGATTAAATTTAACCAATTAGAAATTTTGGTCTTAGACGAAGCGGATCGCATGTTAGACATGGGCTTCATTCGTGACATTAAAAAGATCCTTGCACTGCTGCCAGCAAAACGTCAAAACCTACTCTTTTCGGCCACTTTCTCTGATGAAATTCGCCAACTTGCGAAAGGGTTAGTTAACAACCCAGTCGAGATTTCGGTTACGCCACGCAATAGTACCGCCAAAACTGTCAAACAGTGGGTACATCCTGTAGATAAAGCGAAAAAACCAGCACTATTGATTCAACTAATCAAAGAAAATAATTGGCAACAAGCGTTGGTATTTACACGAACTAAACACGGCGCTAATCGCTTAACCGCACAACTTGAAGGCAGTGGCATCAGCGCCGCCGCTATTCATGGCAATAAAAGTCAAGGCGCACGTACTAAGGCATTGGCCAATTTTAAAAGTGGTGAGATCCGCATTTTAGTAGCAACAGATATTGCCGCTCGCGGCATTGATATTGACCAATTACCACAAGTGGTAAACTTTGAATTGCCTAACGTCCCTGAAGATTATGTTCACCGAATTGGCCGTACAGGCCGCGCAGGCGCCGAAGGCAATGCGATCTCTTTGGTCTGCGCCGATGAAGCAAAAGACATGTTTGCCATTGAGCGCCTTACCCAAAATTTACTAGAACGAATTGAGGTTGAAGGCTTTGCGCCAGTGAACAAATTACCGGCATCTCCTTCGCTACAACCGATTAAAGCAAAAAAGCCGAAAAAGAACAAACCAGAACATAATGACGGACAGCGCTCTGGTGATGTAGCAAAAGGTCACAGCATAAGCGCGAATACCAAAACTAATGACAGAAAGCCGAAAGCGGCCAATTCCTCTCGTTCAAACAGCAACAAACCAAGTGCAAACCAACCCACGAGAAGCGGATCGGCTGGACAAAATAGACCTCGTAGAACAAACAAAATCGCGGCGAGCTGATATTACTCACTGATTACGACTCTCTGATTAAAAAGTAAAGGCCACTCTCATCTAGTGGCCTTTTTGTTTTTACGCGCCTTTGGGCGGTGTGAATGCGGTTAGAGGAAGTGGCTCTCCTACATATTTCTCTATTTTCACAATTGAAGAGTTACCAGCACAGCCATTGGCTAACCTTGAAGTAGGTATGTCAGCGGTCAGTACGTTGCATCCTCCGTTTTTACATAAACCATGAGGTTTATCAAAATCGGGCCATGCCCCTTCATGAATACAGACCGAACCTTGCTTAATTCCATCCGTGATCAGCGCGCCAACTAAGACTTGGCCACGTTGATTATAAGCACGGACAAGATCGCCATCTTTGATCCCTCGAACTTTTGCATCTTCTGGATGAATCCAGATCGGTTCACGGTTTGCTATCGCATATTGCTCGCGTAGTGCCGCATAGTTTAACTGGCTATGGAGACGATGAGCCGCATGCGATGTCATCAATTGCAGTTCATCGGCTTGAGCATTCCCTACCCACTCCATTGGCGGCATCCACATAGGATGTGGCGGGCAATCGCTATATTTGAAGCCTTCGATGGTTTTGGAGAAGATCTCAATCTTGCCACTTGGTGTACCAAGAGGGTTCAGGATAGGATCCTCTCTGAAAGAGGAATAACGCACAAACTTCGCGTTCGCTTCGTTCCATTTCATCTCAATGAGCTGATTTTGTTTCCAAAAATAGCTGAAGTTAGGCATTGCAATCCGATTCTGGCGACCGATAGCTTGAGCTCCTTTATAGAAACCAGCCAACCATTCCATTTCGGATTTATTTTCCGTATACACTGCACGTCCGCCCGGTTTTAACAGCTCCGCCATATCAGCAAATACATCAAAATCATTTCGCGCTTCAAATTGAGGCTCAATTGCCTGTTTCATCGGCACTAAATGTTGATTGCTATAATCCCCTGTCATGGTGAGATCATTACGCTCAAATGACGTCGTGATGGGCAGTACAATATCAGCGTGTTTTGCGGCCGCAGTCCAATAAGGCTCAGAGATAACGATGAGTTCCGGCTTTTGCCACGCTTTAATCAAACGGTTGGTATCTTGGTGATGAGTAAAGTTTGCACCACCCGCCCACCAGATCATTTTGATGTTAGGAAATGTTTTCTCATGCCCGTTGTGTTGATATTGACCGGATGGGTTTTCCAACGCTTCAACAATACGAGCCACAGGAAAACTATTTACTGCTCCAGAAACGGCCCAATCATTACCCGCAGATGAACCACCATCAATAGCCGCTGATATAGCAGGTAAAACACCCGCAGTTCGCGTTGGGTTACCGCCATTGGAATAGTGATATGAAAAACCAAACCCACCACCGGGTAAACCGATCTGCCCTAGCATTGCAGCCAGAGTGACAAGCATCCAGTGTTTTTGTTCACCATATTGCTGACGTTGGATTCCCCAACCAGCCATGATCATAGTTCTATTTTTGCTAAAAATATCAGCCAATAGCTCTAGTTGTTTGGCAGGAACGCCACAAATTGCCTCAGCCCATTGTGCTGTCTTTGGCGTGCCATCAGAATGACCTAGCAGATAAGCTTCAAACTTGTCGTAACCAGCGGTGTATTTATTCAAAAATTCGAGGTTATGTTGGCCCTTTCCAACTAATGAGTGGGCGATCCCCAACATCATCGCAACGTCAGTACCAGGATGCGGTGCAATCCACTGAGCGTTTTCACCAAAAAATTCGATGGTTTCCGAACGCATAGGATCGATAGCGATAATGGTTTTTTTAGAATGTTTGAGTTGATTAAAAAACTCAAGCCCCGCGCCGTCGGTACTGCTCCATGCTATTTTCAGTGTATTAATAGGGTTAAGCCCCCAAAGCACCACAACATCACTACTTTCAAGTACAACAGGGTAAGTTGTTTGTTGTTCATACACTTCTATTGAGCCTACAACGTAAGGCATGATGACTTGCGCAGCACCCGTAGAATAATCACCTAAATGACCCGAATAGCCTCCCGCCATACTCATATAGCGTTGCAGTAGGGTTTGGGCTTTATGTAAAATCCCACTGGATCGCCAGCCGTAAGAGCCCGCAAAAATTGACTCGGCTCCATAAGCAGTGCGAATACGGGCATGCTGTTGGTGGATTAATTGCAGCGCTTTTTCCCAACTAACGCGGACGAACTCATCGTCTCCTCGTTTACCATCTGGCATATGGGGATTGGCTAGAAAACCTTTACGCACCATCGGGTATTTGACCCGCGCTTGAGTATGTACTTGATCTGGCGCTGAGGTTTGTAGACTATTGGGTACGGTTTGCGGCAATGCATTCTTGGAGGAAATAATTTTCCCATCCTTAACTTCAACCAGCATAGCGCCCCAACGCCCAGCAGTCAGTACACCAGCTCCTCGCGGTGCGGAAGCGAGAACTGGCATGGGTTTAACCGAAAAAATAGCGACCGCACCTGCAGTTGCACCAGCGCTTTTTAGAAAACTTCGACGTGTGAGAGTAGTCATCACTGAATCCTTATTTCATTTTTTATTGGGCAACAACATCTTTCGCATTGTATTGGAAATATTTCGTGAGGATTTCTAGATCCTCTGCGGAAATAGAGGTACGGTCCCCCATACTTTTTGCCACAGAAGGCCACGCGTTAACCGTAAAATGGTTACTCGGAATTTTGGCATGACATGTTGAACAGTAAACATTGTCCAATTGCTCAGCGTATGCCCAAAGCGAATCCATTTTACCCAATACTGGCGTGTCGATGTCCCCGGCAAGTGTTACTTGACGCCACTGATTTCCGTAGGCATCTTCGTTATACTCTTTTACGCTCAATGCTTTTTGCCCTGCTTCAGTTAACATAGCAATCACAGCACGCTTACCTTCACCCATATACAAGACTTGTTCTGCACCTTGCATCTGATAACCACTCAATTCAACGGTGCGCTTGCCATCGTTTTCATTCAATACTTTCAACGGTGTCGCTGGATTGATCGTTCCGAAATCAGAAATGGGCGTAGATTGCATCGCATAAACAATAGGAGTGCCCACAGGGGTTAACTTGGCCTCTTCGACTAAATGGGCTAATGCTTGGCTGTCCATTTTGACTTCAGGAAGCATGTGCGCCACACCTTTATGGCAATCAATACAGGTTTGATTATTGTCGATACCGTACTGATGCATTTTTTGTGCTTGCGCCGTTTGGTCGTAAATCTCCATCGCATCTTCACTGTGACATGAACGACAGGTCGCAGAATCGTTCGCTTTTAATTGTGCCCAGACAGTTTCAGCCATCTCGGCTCGATGCGCTTCATACTTTTCAGGTGTGCTGATCTTCTTGGTAATGAACTCATGATAGATATCTTTGGACGCCCTGATTTTAGTGACTAAATAATCCATAGTATCAGTGGGTATATGGCAATCAGCACATTCTGCACGGATGCCTTTGGCATTGCTGAAGTGTACCGAGCCTTGATACTCCTGAAAGGGTGCTTGCATAGTATGACAAGAGAGACAAAATTCCGTACTCGACGTTTTTTCTAAGATGACATGAGTTCCTCCAAGGCTTAACCAACCGAGCAGCACCCCAATAGCAAGAACTCCCACTATCATTCTTTTTTTAATATTCATTATTCCTCACAAATCTCAACGGATGTGGTTTTGACAGAACACGTTGCATTTATGTGATGCGCATCGTATTCCATAAGGAAATTATACCCCCAAAGAGGGATGTCAACTTGACAGTAGTCAATTTAGACAAGGAACAGGCGTGACCTATGTCACCTTTCCTATAAATTGATAAAATAGAAAATAAATAACCACACAGATGATAAAAATTAAAAATACATAAAACACAACCGATTGATATTAAAAATAAAAGACAAAAACCCCAAAGATAGGCAGAGCCTTATCACTGATAATGTTGACTAAAAATGGTTTGAAAAGTAACAAAAATCACGAATAACCTGCTCAGATTTCTAATGCTCAATTATTTTAAAATAAATGCTTTACTTTGATTGAGGACCATGCGATTATGTGTCCGCTCTGTTGAACAGGGTTATTAATGTAACAAGTAAGCCAAAGTTCCCTTTCAGATTCAATTCAAAGTGTCCTCTAGTTTCATCGTCTCATTTAAATAATTCGTCTCAAAGCAACACCTGTATTTTAAAATTTTTTATTTTTATAAGGGACATAACATGTCTAACACTACTACTGGCACTGTAAAATGGTTCAACGAAACTAAAGGTTTTGGTTTCATTTCTCAAAGCAACGGCGGTCCAGATGTATTCGTACACTTCCGCGCTATCGCTTCTGAAGGTTTCAAAACTTTAGCAGAAGGCCAAAAAGTATCTTTTGTTGTAGAACAAGGTGCTAAAGGTCCTCAAGCTGCTAACGTACGTGCTGAATAATTTCGCATGAATGTGTGAGCGTTGGCACCACGCCAGCGCTCTTATTTTTACCTAGATTATAAATTATAGTTATCAACGTTATCGCTCAAACTTCTGCTCCGTTCCCTCTGCTTATCCCGTTCGAACATTCAGCCATTTTTGCATAAACCGTTTTGACAATCCTATTTCTATCTATGTAATATTTTCATTTTTACAAAGGAGATCTACTATGTCTCGTACAACTGGTAGAAAGCGTTTTTGGTTTGCTAAATCTAAAGCAACACAAAAATTACGCTCACTATGAATATTCATTTTAATATTAAACATTGCTCTTGGAATGCGACTATTCATCAACTTAATAGTGACATATTGACACGTCATATATTAAGTCAGATAAATTGCAATTTAGACACTCTTCATCTCAATTTTATTTATGATGAAGAATCTTCTCAAGGACAAATATTGAATGCTGATGACAAGCTTATTGGCCATTTTAATATCATCGATTAATACCCAAACACTTTAATAGCCGCCGTTAAAGTTATTTGGGCATTATTCACTTATCTCAGTTTTGCTAGCACTATTTTCTGATCTAGTTCGTTGTGATAGTCTTTATAATCTAAACCTACTTCAAAGATGAATTCTGTTACTAAAGTGCGAACACAATCTACCAGCTCTTTTGCATTCCACGGTTTCTCAAAATACCTATTTATACCTGCAGTGTTAATCGCATTGATCGTATCTGTGTGTGTTGCTTGCCCTGTTAACAGAATTTTCTTTGTTTTCTTAAATCTGGAATCTGCTGCGACCTCGGTTAATAATTCGACTCCTGTCTTTCCTGGCATCACATGATCTGACATCAGCAGCGCAATATGCTCACCTTGTTCGTCAAACTCATCCATTAGATCCAATACTTCATAAGCCGATTCACAATCTTCAATATTCAACCAAGAAGTGAGTGGTTGAAGATCTTGCAGTATCGCACTTAATACTTCCCTTTGATCATCGACACAAATGATATTAAGCTTCTCCATAATCGCTCTCCGTGGGTAATTTAATTCTAAATATTGTTCTTTCATTGTCACTTTTGAGTACGACATTTCCACCATACCCAGAAACAATGCGTTTCACTATTGATAATCCTAGTCCCAAACCAAACGACAACCCTCCTTTTTTGGTGGTGAAGCTTGGTTGGAATATTTTCCGTCTAGTGGCTTCGTTAATTTCAGGACCGTTATTAGCAATGGTTACCAATATACGTTGTTTACTTAATTTGGTTTGTATCTCTATCATTGGCTCTGCTATGTTAGCCATCGCATCACAGGCATTTTTGATGATGTTTACCCAAATTTGTACCAGCTCTGTCTGAGATCCTTTAAATAAGGGTAACGCAGCAGGCCTAATACGAACACTGACACGTCGTAAATCACTCTGTAATAGCGCCAATGCTCGATTGATCGTATCGTTAATATCGAACTCTTCATCTTGATTTATTTCAGTTCGGCCCAGTTGTTTTACTGATTTAACAATGCCAACAGTATGTTTAGAGGCCAAACGTAAATCATGCAAGTCACGGCCCATTTGCCAATAACGGATAGCTAAATGTGGATTTTTCAGCCAGTGCGAAGATAAGTAGTCTTCTGGAACCGCTTTTGCTAAATCTCTTGCCACATTTTTAGGCAGGGCGTATTGCTTTTCGAAAAGAGCACCTCGTCTTCTAGCTTCGTTTGACGATACTTTCTGACCATACATCAAGCCAAAATCGAAAAAGAGGCTCGCTTCAGGATGAACCTCTTCGAGTAGCTCCATAAACAGTACTTCTAATCGCTCAGATTTGCTACTCACTACCCCGATGGCATTGTTCAATTCATGGGCAATGCCCGCCGCTAACTGGCCCAAGGTCGTCATTTGCTCAGCCGAATATAACCTTTCTAATGCTTTTTCTTTTGCCACTGATTCTTGAGTTGCGCGTCGTTGACGGCGGGATAATTCATTCACAATAACGGGGGTAAACTGGGCGGTTAAAGGTCCATATTGATCTTCTTCTAAAACAGCCGTAGTTCGGTCGATCCAGGCAAGCTCTACCGTAGATTCAGCCACCACTGTTGAAGAAGCTATCCATTCACCAGAAAAAAAACTGTGCACGCCAATAAAAGCACCAGCACCGGCTGAAAAAACTTTTATCGGTTTATCGCCTTTTTCGTTGTAATAGCCACTCAATTCTCCCGACCATACGAAATAGAGTCGATCATTATAACCTTCTTGCTCAATGACAATACTTCCCGAAGGCAGTTTCACCATCCGTTCAGGATGGCGAAAATAACGATCAATGAGTGCAACAAGTCTTTTATCCGACATAATGCTACCTAACCGATATGACCAACCGCATGAAGTAACCAAACCATAACAAAACTGAGCAGCACCCCTATCACACCGAGGACAACCCCTACTTTAGCCATTTGGTTACTTTGAACGTGCCCGGTAGCATGCGCCAACGCATTAGGTGGTGTACTGATAGGTAATGACATACCAAGTGATGCAGCAAAGGTAACCACGAGAATCAACGTGATTTCTCCACCTAATGGAGTAAGCGAAGTCATTGAAGCACCAAGCGCGGCCATAATCGGCATTAATAAGTTCGCGGTAGCGGTATGTGACATAAAATTGGCCATAATGAGACACAAAAATGCCGCACCAAATAAAACAACGTAAGGTGAATACTGTGCAAAAGGAATGCTGTTCACCACTAGTTGCGCTAACCCCGTTTTGTCTAATGCAAGTCCTAGCGCAATACCACCAGACACTAACCACAGCACATCCCAAGAAATTTTCTTTAGATCTTCTTTGTTGATGATGCCAGTAAGAGAAAAAACAGCCACGGGTATCAGTGCAACAGTATAAGAGTTCATACCATGGGTTGAGCCCATCAACCAAAGAAGAATGGTCAGAGCAAATGTGACATACACAATAATGGCTTTTGGTGTTTTTAAAAATTTACCTTTAATGGTCAATTCAATTTTTTGTTGCTCTGCTTTAAACATGGCGCTAATCAATACCCATGCGAGTGCCATCATTATGATCACAAACGGCACCCCAAAGGCCATCCATTCACCAAAGGTAATTAAATTTTCACCGACCAGATATTTCAATGCGATCGCATTGGGAGGAGTACCTATTGGCGTACCTATACCGCCAATATTAGCGGCGACCGGAATACACAAAGCAAAAGCAATTCGCCCTGGATCTTTTGGGCCAAACACTGCGATGACAGGCGTTAAGATGGAAAGCATCATCGCTGTTGTTGCGGTATTGGACATAAACATCGAGAAGATGCCAGTAATTAACATTAAGCCTAACATGACATACTTGGGGTTCTGGCCAAATGGTTTGAGCAGCACTCGGGCAAGGTTGACATCCAAGCGATACTTAGTGGCGGCCATGGCTAAGAAAAAGCCACCCAAAAACAACATAATAATTGGGCTGGCAAACGTCGCCATGATATCAGTATGTTTTAGCAAGCCACCAAAATGAGCTTCTCCCTCAGCAAGCCTCATAAACCAGATACCTTTATCCGATACCATTAGGAGCTCTAGCACGATCACGACTACCGATGTGGCATAGATTGGGATCGGTTCAAATACCCAACAAAGAGCGGCGAGCAAAAAGATGGCAATCACTCGCTGCTGTATTACAGTCATCCCTTCAAAAGGGAAAGCGGTCATAGGCAACAATAAAATAAGTAATGGAACTAAAATAGGGATGATAAATTTTAAGTAAGGACGCACCATATAAACTCTTCCTGAGTACTCATAGAAACGATAATTAGAGGTGTACTTGAATCTCGAACAACGTTGCCATTATGTTACAGTTACTCAGCAAAAAGTTTGGTGTTAGATCAATGAACAACGATTACCACTAAGGCAAATACTCAGAATGAGGGGTCGCTTGCAAATCCTCTCACCACTCTTAGGTGTTAAACCAATAATCAACCACCCTCACATCATTAAAATTAATCAATCGTTTTATCTTTGCACAATCAAACATCTGCTACTTTAATAGTATAGGTATCGTCAATTTATAGATAACATGATAATATCCGCGACCAATTAGGATGTAGATCACATTGTCGGTAAATGGATGTTGTTCGCTCAAGCGACTTTTGACAAAAACAATCAAAGGTAACTCATTCATGTTTTTTAAAAAATCTATCCATCAGACAGAAAATTGCAGGCTCATTTAGCCTCATCGCTTTAATCAACATCCTCTTCGCTTGGTTTTTATATAGCGAACTCCAAGAAGTCAAAAGTCAGTTGGTGAATTTTGCCGACGATACACTGCCTGCACTACAACACGTAGATTCTATGGGAGATAAACTTTCCTATTGGCGTCGTACGCAGTTTGCTTCCTTGCTCACCGATGATATAAACGAAGTGAAACAACGCCTAGTGACTAGCCGTCAATTACAACAAGAGGTTGATGCAGGTTTAAAACAGTATGGAAAAAGTGTTTGGCCAGGAGAAGAGGAGCAAACATTCAAGAGTTTGATGGCTAATTGGGATAGTTACACAACGATCATGACTCAGTTTAATCAGGCTTTAGCGAACAATGACAAAAATAGTGCGCATAAACTGCTAAACCAATCTCTCGATAATTTTCGTCATATTGAAGCCGACATAAAAACGCTGATTGGCATCTTGCAAAAAGCAATGGATGGCAACAAAAGCTATATTCTTAAAGCAGTTGACACACTGAACACTTCATCAAGTATCAGTAATGTTTCCATTATCGTCGTCATGGTCATTATCACCCTCTTCTTGACTCGCATAATTTGTGGACCTTTACGATTAGTTGTTGACCAAGCAAACGCGATTGCAGAAGGTAACTTAGCAAAACAGATCGATCGTAATGCTATTGGCAATGACGAATTAGGTGAACTTGCCGATGCCTCACAAAAGATGCAGAACAATTTACGTCAACTGATCGAAGAGATCATCTCCGCTGTAACACAACTGAGTAGTGCTGTGGAAGAGATGAGTCAAATCTCCAATATCTCAGCTCAAGGTATGAAAGAGCAGCAATATCAGATCACACAAGTCGCAACAGCGATGACGCAAATGAAAGCCGCAGTGGCCGATGTAGCACGCAACACGGAAGACTCAGCATCACAAGCAAGTAGTGCCAACACTAAAGCCAAAGAGGGTGCGACAGACAATGCCGCGATGGTGAGCTCCATTCAACAAGTGGCTACAATTATTGGTCAGGCTGGCGAAACCGTTGCAAATTTAGAACAACAATCCACACAAATTAACGTGGTACTTGACGTTATTCGTAACATCGCTGAGCAAACAAACCTATTGGCACTGAACGCTGCGATTGAAGCAGCCCGCGCTGGTGAATCTGGCCGAGGCTTTGCTGTTGTTGCCGATGAAGTGCGCACCCTTGCGGGAAGAACTCAAGCTTCAACTGGCGAAATCACAACCATTATTGAAAAATTACAAACCATGGCAGGCGAAGCAAAAGAAGCAACCGAACGTTCGCGCGTCAGCATTGACTCTTGCGTCGTTCAAGGAACCCACTCGCAGCAATTGATGGTTTCAATTGAAAACTCAGTAGCTCAAATTGCGGATATGGGAACACAAATCGCCAGTGCTTGTAGTGAACAAGATTCCGTTGCCGATGAACTAAGCCGCAACATTGAAAATATCCATACGGCTTCACAAGAAGTCGCGCAGGGTTCAGAACAAACGGCGCAAGCTTGCCACGAACTCAGTCAATTATCGGTCACATTGCAAGACGCAATGGGGCGTTTCAAACTTAACTAAAATAGAGTCAGCCCCTAACGGGGCTTTCTTGTTTTTACTTACCTAGGAGATAGAATGAATTTCAAAGCCTCTTTTCTTACACTGTCAATTGCCATGGCTTTACCCTCTTTTTCAGCGACTTCTGCACCTTTGAGCCTTAACGTCAGTGAGCCTTCTATACAAGAAATTCAGCAATCCAATACTTGGCTTGAGATCGATCTTGGCCAATTCAAACAAAATATTGAGCAGTTTAAGAGCCACATCAACAGCCAAACTAAAATTTGCGCCGTGATGAAGGCTGATGCTTACGGCAACGGTATTCGCGGTTTAATGCCAACTATTCTCGCGCAAGGGATCCCTTGTATCGCAATTACCAGTAATGCAGAGGCTAGAGCCGTACGTGAGAGCGGGTTTAAAGGCCAGTTGATGCGTGTTCGCTCTGCGAGCATTGATGAAATCGCACAAAGTGTCGAGTTAGATATCGAAGAGCTCATCGGTAGTAAAATACAAGCTGAGCAACTCGCTCAGCTAAGCCAGCAAAAAGGTAAAACGATAAGAGTACATTTGGCATTAAATGATGGCGGTATGGGACGCAATGGTATCGATATGTCAACCGATGCAGGAAAACAAGAATCGATTGCGATTGCTACTCAAAGTGGCATACAAATTGTTGGGATAATGACGCATTTCCCCAATTACAACCCAGACGAAATCCGCAGCAAGTTGGCCAGTTTTAATACCAATTCAGCTTGGTTGATTCAGCAAGCAAACCTAAAACGCGATGAACTGATTTTGCATGTTGCCAACTCCTACACTGCTCTCAATGTACCGGAAGCACAACTTGATATGGTACGTCCTGGCGGCGTCCTATATGGCGACTTACCAACTAACCCGGAATATCCGTCAATCGTCTCATTCAAAACACGTATTGCGTCATTGCATCATCTTCCTAAAGGAAGCACCGTTGGCTATGACAGTACATACCGCGTAACCAAAGAGAGTGTTTTGGCGAACCTGCCTGTTGGCTATTCAGATGGTTACCCAAGAAAAATGGGCAATCGCAGTGACGTATTGATTAACGGTCAACGAGCAAAGGTGGTTGGAGTAACCTCAATGAACACCACATTGGTTGACGTAACCGATGTGAAAGGCGTCCTTCCTAATCAGGAAGTCACCTTGTTTGGCGCGCAAAAACAAGGCCGAATCACTGTCAGTGAGCTGGAAGAAAATGCAGAGCTCATATTCCCTGAACTGTATACGATTTGGGGAACGGCAAACCCTCGTTTCTACATCCACTAAGCCAAGCCCACTTATTTATCTTTTGGTCCGTGAGTGTTTTGCACTCACGGTATCCCCTTTTAATTCACCGCTCGTTGTTCCTATTAACCCCTTTATTTTTCAGGCATAATCGGCCCGTTCCTTTTATTTCATATGGATGCGCATGCGACCGATTAAATCCCCTATATTCTTGGCTGTGTTAACTCTACTTTTGGCCATGACCACCATTCAATCTGGCGCGTCACTAGCCAAGCAGTTATTTCCTATTGTTGGCCCAGGTGGAACAATTGCACTGCGCGTTGGTCTCTCTGCATTAATACTGTTAATGATTTTTCGCCCATGGCAGTTACGACTTTCTCTTTCACAATGGCGCTCAATGATCATTTACGGAGCAAGCCTAGGTGGAATGCAACTGATGTTCTATTTTGCTATTGAACGAATTCCTCTTGGTATTGGGGTTGCGTTGGAGTTTTCTGGGCCATTACTCATTGCATTTCTCTCATCTAAACGCAAAAAAGATCTGATTTGGGTTGCGCTTGCTATTCTGGGAATTGTTTTTTTATTGCCCGATCTAACGGGTGTCGATGCACTTGATCCGATTGGCGTTGCACTGGCTTTAGCGGCCGGCGGATGCTGGGCAGCCTACATATGGTTTGGTCAAAGGGCGGGGAGTGTCGGTTCTGGAGGTGCAACCGTTGCGATAGGGATGACAATTGCGGCCCTGTTTGCGTTTCCAATCGGCGTTGTATTATCAGAGGCGTCTATTTTTACGTGGTCAATACTGCCTATGGCGTTATCTGTCGCGATTCTTTCAAGCGCGGTACCTTATTGCCTAGAAATGTCGGCTTTAAAGCGTTTGTCTACACAACACTTTAGTGTGTTAATGAGCTTAGAGCCCGCCATCGCCGCATTAGCTGGATTAATTATTCTTCAAGAACAATTAAGCTTAACGCAATGGATCGCCATTACGATGATCATCACGGCCTCAATGGGTAGCACGCTATCGGCGAAGAAATAAGGTGAACCGTTCAAAATAGTTCGGCACTACTGTCCCCCTCTTCGTTTTCAATGAATACACCGCTCCGCAACAAGTCTTCATAACATTGTACTTGATTGCGGCCGTGGTTTTTGGCGAAGTAGAGTGCTTTGTCTGCTCTATCTAGAATCGTTGAGAGATATTCTCTTAGCGAGATAGAGCAGATACCAATGCTAAGCGTGATATGTTGAACCTGAGGAAAACGAAACTGCTCGATGTGCTGTCTAAACCTCTCGGTTCTGTTTAGCACGACCTCATACTCACAGGCAGGAAAAATAATGACGAACTCTTCTCCACCAAACCGAAACAGTTGTTCTTGATTAAGAAAAAAATTCTGCATTTGCTGAGCCACCAAGAGCAAAACTTCATCGCCAATCAGATGGCCAAAATTATCATTGATCCGTTTAAAATGGTCGAGATCAATGATGGCAACCCAAGGCATCACTGAACCTACTGTCGTCGTTTCAGGAAGCACATCAAAGCTAAGGCGCAACCTATCCTCTAACGTCCTTCGATTCAACAACCCTGTCAGTTTGTCACGCTCATTTTCATGCAATAATAAAACGTAATTTTGGTAAATTTTAACAAAGCCTTCAATGAGCATTCGATATTGTTTGGGCGGAACTTTTAGAATCAGAGACAACCTAGCAGAAAAACTATCGTTGATCGCAATAGGGTAAATGCAATGGTATCCGTTTGTACCTAAATCTTCTATTTTGGGCTCGATATCAGAATGGTTATGTTCATAGCTTGGAACCGTCTCGCCCTCATATTCCCAGTTAATTTCAAATTTTCCAGGTATACGGCTACAGATAGTAGCTTTTGCAATGACATAGGAATGAGGTCCAATGTAATGTTCTAAGCAGGCCGATTTCAGAGGCAACATCTCGACTAGAGCGCTGATGACACAATAACCCAATGACACCGCATTTTTCTGCCCCGTAATTTCAACAACAGATTGGAGAATTTTATCGTCCATGCGCCCTCCCGAACATCTCTTATGATCAGTATAGGAAAGAATGGGTAGCGCGATGTTACAAAGTTTGTATCAATTAAATAACTTTCGAGTACTGTAGAACGAATAAAAAGCAGCCTAGGCTGCTTTTTATTCGTTTATTCGTTACTTTCTATTACCCAATTTGACTTTGCCATTTGAACCAAACCATAACGCTTGAGCGCGGCGACGCCCCAATAAGATTGGTCCATCATCGTAAAATAAGAAATTTTTCCAGTATTTTTTAAATACCGACCATTGGGTTTCGATAATATTGTACTTTTCATAACAAAAATAAACGGTCACGTCATTTTGCCAATCAATATGGGCCAAAATATCAACGGGTAATGATTCATCGTCACTTTCCCATTCTTTCATCCAACTGATTTCATTGATCCAACTGCCTGCTTTACGAGGCCAATCTTGAGAACTTAACCTCTCTGAATCTGGGCTTTGAGCACTGATATTTTCCAGCCAAAACTGAGCCGCTCTGGCTTGAGACATGGGTTTAATATGCACCAGATCTTGCTCAGGAACTGGCATTGATTGGTGAGTGAAAATCCATTTTCTTTGGTATTGATCCAAAGGCAAATACGACATTGAATTTCCTTAATGTTTTAGCTGACTTGTGAATATAGCCGCTTTACTTTTAAAACGATAACCCATTAGCTTGGGCGCCAATCAGCATTAACCAATGCTGTTAGGTTGTGATCTTCCCATTGGCCATCAATGAGCAAATAATTTTTAGCGTGACCTTCGGCCTGAAAGCCCATTTTCATCAACACCGCTTCACTGCGTTTGTTGATTGGCATATAACCAGCCATGATACGGTGTAGGTTTTGTACCTTAAACATGTAGTGGCACGCCATTTTTAATGCACGGCCCATGATGCCTTTACCTTGTGCATTCTTCGCTAACGAATAGCCGAGATTACAAGCATAAAATGGAAAGCGTGAGAGGTTACTGAACGAAATGGTGCCAAGCATGTCACCACTGTTAATATCGATGATGAGCAAATAATAGCCTAATTGCATTTTATGCAGCTCACCAAGTTTAATCAGCCGCTGTGCCCACCCGTGAGCCTCAAAAAACGCCGCTTCTCGCTTAGGTTCCCAAGGCCGTAAATGTTCACGATTACTCGTAAAATAGGCGGCGATCATCTCCGCATCTTCAAGTTTTGCGGTTCGCACTAAAATATCATTGTCCACTTCATACACTTGGGACAAGGTGCTGCATGACTGCATCAATTTTTCCTAATTCCGTAGTCGCGTAGCTTATTGGCGATAGAGGTGTGTGATACGTTTAAACGCTTAGCCAACTTACGGCTTGAAGGGAAAGACTGATATAAACGTTCCAAAATTTGAGATTCATACTCTTTCATGATGTCATCTAATGAGCCATCAAGATTGACATGGGTATTGCCAGTATGAACGGTTTCAAGCTGTGGCAGATGGAAGAGATCCACTGTTAACTGATTATCAGACATCTCCGTTAGCGCCCTGAGCACCATGTTGTCCAACTGTCGTACGTTGCCTGGCCATTGGTAATGAGAGAGCTGATCCGCCAAATCTTCCGCTAGTAGTGGTTTGGCCATACCCATTTTCTTAATGTGTTTCGCCACGAACAGTTCAAGCAATGGTTGAATGTCGTTAGGCCGCTCACGCAAAGTAGGAATACGGAGAGTTAACACATTCAGACGATAAAAAAGATCTTCACGAAATGCGCCTGATTCGGCTAAATCTGCCAACTTGTGACGCGTCGAAGCAATCACACGAACATTAACATGAACTTCATGCTCCTCACCAACGCGGCGGAATGTACCATCTTGCAAGAAGCGCAGTAGTTTAATTTGTAAATGAGGGCTCATCTCCCCGATTTCATCAAGAAAAACGGTGCCGCCATTCGCCTGTTCAAAAATACCTTTATGGCCTTGTTGATGATTAAATGACCCTGGCGCATGACCAAACAACTCCGTTTCCGCAACATCATCCGGCATTGAAGCACAACTCAGAACTAAGAAAGGAAAGGAGGCACGGTGAGAGCGATTATGACAAGCCTTGGCCAACATCTCTTTACCCGTTCCGGTTTCGCCTTCTATAAGCAAAGGTTGATCAAGCATTGACAGCTTCTTAGCTTGGCTAATGAGCGCTTTATGGCGGTTAGACACTCCGACAAAATGTTCAAAACCAAGGTTATTGTGTAAAGGCAAAGCATCATCGACGACGCCGCTAGGGCTTTTAGAACGAATCATCATCATGGTACTTGCCAAGGTGGATTCTTTCGACTCACCCGTAATATAAACAGGCATCATCTCCATCAGATAATCGAGACCATCGTGCACGATCTCCTCACGTTGTCGTGCTTTGTTGCCTTCAAGCCAGCGTGATAGGTTAAAGAAAGGTAATAATGCAGAAATGGGCTGCCCTATCACCTCTTTCTCTGTTTTATTAAACAGCGATAGTGCTGAATAGTTTGCCATATCAACAAACCCTTTCAGATCAATCGCCAGCACCGCATCAGGCACGTTGTTGAGTAATGAAATTAACTCGGTGTTATGCCGCTCCATGGGCATGAATTGAATTTTCCGAACATCTTTTACGCCAGAAATTCGGCGAATTTCAGCCATCAATTCACTGAATGTTTCAAAATCAATGTCAGGGCAGTTGAGGTAAATAATGCCGATGACATCGATTTCAATCCCACGCAAATCAATGTTTCTCGATGCAAGAATATCGAGCAGTTCTCGGGTTAGGCCGAGTCTATCTTCACAAGAGACTTCAAGACGCACTTAAAAATCCTAATAAAAAGTGTCAGGAAAAGTTGACAGTAGTTTCTATCAAGCCTTGTATGGCGTCAAGTTATCTCATGTTTTGAGGTTCACATTCGGGCATATTATTTGATAAATGTTGCTTATTTCACCGTAAGCGCGGCAATTCTTGCGACGATCTGTTTGCGAATCGCCCCTAATTTTACTTTTCTGTCTGGCTGCCATGTCATCGGCCTGAGCAGTGCCATGGCTTTCAAACCAAGACGAGCGGTCAATATTCCCACCCCTAAACCTTGCCCTGCCCGCGCGGATACTTTTCCGGCTAAATCCATAGAAAGGAGATCCATACTGGCGTCGATGGCGAGTTCGCTGGCACCTGCCGCTGCCATATTAACCAATACTGACTTAAATAAAGAGAGACGAGACCAGTAACCCAATGGCACTCCATACAGTTTTGCCAGTTGATCAATCATAGTAAAATTACGCCATGCCACTAACAACATATCTGCGATGGCTAAAGGGCTAATTGCCACTAGTGCTGCCGCTTCTGTTGAATATTGTGAGACGATTTTGGTTGCTTGTTTATCTTGTTCACTCATCACCATAGCATCGTACATATCGAGTATTTCAGCATCGCTGTGTGAAGCATTAACGCTGTTTAACCAACGATCATAGGCTGGGCTTTCGGTTTTTATGCCACTTTGTTTAGCTAGAGCTTGGCAGAACGCGAGCCCATGACCAACGCTGTCGGTTTGCATAAGCTGTTCGCTTTGCTCTTGAATACTAAAATGATGGCGAAGTGCTCGTAACTTCCACAGCTCTTTGATTAAGGTACTTAAGCCTAACGATGCCAAACCAGCAATAAATCCCGCCCAGCCCAATGCTAACCAGTCCGCTGATTGAATCGCCGTGATAACTGAATCGATAGCTTGCCAACCGATTAAACCTGCAAAGCTTATAACTAATGCCGCAGCTCGCCATTTCCGACCTTGTGGTGGACGAATGATTTGCTCCAACTCTTTTTCCGCAGCACTCTCTTCATTGCTGATCGGCATTGGAATGAAGGCTTCATTATTTTGAAACTGCTGTTGAGCCGTAAGCTCTGGCGTACTCTTCTGTTGTGGTTCTAATTTTTGATTAAAGATTTGCTTGGTTTTTAAATCACTCATTTCAGCTTATCTCCAATTAAATATTCCAACGCTTTATCTAAACGGATATGAGGGCAAGGTTCATCACAGCTAAATGCTCTTGGTTTAAAACTGGTGAATTCAAACCCTTGATGGTGCCAATACTCTTTGTTAGGTAACTTTTTCGGCACATCGCCGGGAAAGATGGTCAAAGTTTCGCCATCGAGAGTCACGCCTTGTAAGGCTGGAATGGTGCGCTCACCGCTATCAATAAAACCCGCTTGTGTGGCCTGTATCGATGCCATACTGATGCAACTCATCTCAATATTCTCATAGGCGGCGCTTTGCCAAGCAGGATGAACCATCTGCTGCAGTAACGACACCAGATGCGGGTGTTGTTCAGGGGTGACATGATCTGCTTTGGTTGCGGCAAACAGCACTTTGTCTATCTTGGGTGCAAACAGACGCTTGAGTAAACCATTACGACCATAACGAAAGCTATGCATAATCTGTTCAAGCGCACGACGCATATCCAAAAAGGAGTCGTAGCCGTCATTGAGTGGAGATAAGCAATCGACTAACACAATCTGCCGATCAAACGTGGCAAAATAATTTTTGTAAAAAGCTTTCACAACCTTGTTTTGGTATTCTTCATAGCGTGCTTTTAACATGCTGTAATTACTATTGGGAGCTGGCTTGTCTTCACCGTACGGATTACGGCATGGGAAAAATTGCAGAACAGGCGCACCTTCTAGCTCTCCCGGCAACACAAAACGCCCCGGCTGCACCCAATGCAAACCGGCATTTTTACACGCGTGCAAATACTCCGTAAACAGCATCGACAGTGAAGCAAGCTTTTGCTCATTGGCGTCTTGTGCTACATCAAGTTTAGCTAACCCCTCAAGCCACGGCTCGGCTAATGAGGAACGTAGTTCACTTAGCGCTGAAAACTGCTGTTCTGACCACTGTTCATAGGTCATTTCGAGCAGAGGCAGATCCAACAGCCATTCACCCGGATAGTCGATAATATCGAGATAAAGTGTGGCCGTGTGACCAAATAATTTTTTACTGCGCTTTTTAGGTTTGTATTTGATCGCTAGGCGAATTTCGCTGACGTCACGAGTGGGCACAGGCCAATGTGGCGGTTCGCTGTGTAACTGTGACATCGCTTCATCGTAAGCAAAGCGTGGAACCATTAAGTTAGTTTGAGGGACACGTTTTGCACCCACAATGCGTCGGTCACGCGTTGCGGAAAATAGCGGTAAATTATCATGGGTAGAGGTGTGCAGTAATTGGTTCACTAAGGAGGTAATAAAAGCCGTTTTCCCCGCTCGCGATAACCCCGTGACAGCAATTCGAACGTGCGAATCTAATCCACGGTTAATTAAATCAGTCATTTCTCGACGAATGTGCTTCATTCACTCACTCCACTTCATTTGATGACGCTATTTTATGTGTATTCATCTTAATCAGAGATGAACAAAAAGCCCCTGACGAGAATCAGAGGCTTAGGCTTTTTTGGCCAAAAAATTCGCTGTTCTGTGTTGAGCCGCTCACATCGGCTCAATCATCTTCTATTAATTTATAAATCACAAACAATGCAGCCTCAAGCATCACCCATAACACGCAGGTGATTGTGACGTACTTATCATCGAAGATGCTGATGCCATGTAGAATAAGGTCATAGCCGAGGAAAACCCCAACCACAATAGCGATAATAATTTGTAATATTTTAATAAAACGAGGCATCTACCCTCCTAGTTTTGCAAATGAGCATTTCAATCATCTACTTATTTTATAGACGATAACTGCAGCCTAAGCTGCAGTTATCGTGAGAACGCGATGAGATAAGATTAAGCTTTCTTTTGAGCTTCGGCAATCTTCACTTTCCATGTGTCTGGGCCTATTTGGTGAGCATTCGCGCCACGCGAGTCCACCGCAACCGTGACTGGCATGTCTTCAACTTCGAATTCATAAATGGCTTCCATACCTAAATCTTCGAATGCCACCACGCGTGCTTTCTTAATCGCTTTCGCCACTAAGTAAGCCGCGCCACCCACCGCCATCAAGTAGACCGCTTTGTGGTTTTTGATTGACTCCACCGTCGCAGGTCCACGCTCTGCTTTGCCTATCATCCCCATAATGCCCGTTTCATCAAGCATCATGTCGGTAAATTTGTCCATACGTGTCGATGTGGTCGGGCCTGCTGGACCAACAACTTCATCACCCACCGCATCAACGGGGCCAACGTAATAGATAAATTTACCTTTAAGATCGACGCCTTTAGGCAGCCCTTCGCCATTTTGCAACATTGCTTGGAGTCGTTTATGTGCGGCATCGCGGCCCGTTAAAATCTTACCGGAAAGAAGCAGTGTTTCACCGGTTTTCCACTCTTGAACCTCTTCTTTAGTGACCGCATCAAGGTTGACGCGGCGCGCGCTTGCTCCTGCGTCCCACACAATTTGTGGCCAATCTTCTAGCTTTGGTGGTGTAAGTTCAGCAGGGCCCGTGCCGTCTAGCGTAAAGTGAACATGGCGGGTCGCCGCGCAGTTAGGGATCATACAAACAGGTTTAGACGCGGCGTGAGTCGGCGCTGTTTTGATTTTTACATCCACAACGGTGGTTAAGCCACCAAGCCCTTGCGCACCAATGCCTAAACGGTTCACGCGGTTAAAAATATCTAACCGCAGTTCTTCTTCCGCATTTTGTGGACCACGATCAATCAGTTCTTGAATATCGATATGCTCCATCAGTGATTCTTTAGCAAGCACAGCCGCCTTTTCCGCGGTGCCGCCAATACCAATGCCGAGCATACCCGGAGGACACCAACCCGCCCCCATCAAGGGTACGGTTTTTTCTACCCATTCAGCAATGTCATCGGAAGGATTGAGCATTACCATCTTGGTTTTGTTCTCACTGCCGCCGCCTTTGGCTGCGATTTGGATGTCGACTTTATTTCCTGGCACCATATTGATATGAACGACAGCAGGCGTATTGTCTTTAGTATTAATACGCTTACCAGCAGGATCCATTAATATAGAAGCGCGCAATGGGTTATCTGGATTGGTGTACGCTTGACGAACTCCTTCATCAATCATTTCTTGCACCGTGAGATCAGACTCCCACTGCACATTCATACCAATGTTAACAAAACAGGTTACGATGCCGGTATCTTGGCAAATGGGTCGATGCCCTTCTGCTGACATGCGCGAGTTAATGAGAATTTGTGCGATCGCATCTTTCGCAGCTTGGCTCTCTTCTCGATGATAAGCCTTTTCTAGCGCTTGAATGAAGTCCAGAGGGTGGTAGTAAGAGATATATTGAAGAGCGTCAGCGACACTGCTGATCACATCCTGCTTGCGAATTACCGTCATTGCGTGCCTCGTTATTGTTATGCTTCCCTTGACTGTTGCGTGTTCCTCATTCAATAAGCGGTAAGCTTCTCAGCAAAAAATCAACTTATTGATGTGATTCAATCAAGTAGCAGCTTTTAATTTGCATTTTATGATACTCTTGCTTTACTCAACACGCCATGCAGTGATCGGTCTCTTTGTCACAAATTACGCAAATGAACAACAACGAATTCAATCATATCCAAGTTAACGCACTGACTTACCATGTCGAACTCGCTCACCAATTGTTTTCTAAAATCGAAGACTGCCCGTGGGCTATGCTGTTGCGCTCCGCCTCTAAGACGCATATCGATAGCCGTTTTGATATTTTAGTCGCTGAACCACTGGTCACCTTAGTGACACAAGGGGATAAAACGACGGTATGCGAACCGCAGTCTCGTTATGATTCTCAGGTAGACCCATTCCAACTGCTCAAACAGTTGCAGCAGCAGTATTTGCCCGATGTTCAAAGCGATATAGACCTTCCTTTCGTGGGCGGTGCACTCGGTTATTTTGCCTATGACTTAGGGCGGCAGATAGAACGAATTCCAACGCTTGCTGAGCACGATCTATCCACACCTGATATGGCGATTGGTCTCTATCAATGGGCTGTGGTCGTTGATCATTTGCACCAAGCCGCCTATGTGGTAGGCAATCATATTGATGAGGCATGGCAATGGCTCAACACCCAGAATCCCAAAAACAACGGCCATTTTGCATTACGCTCTGATTGGCAATCCAACATGAGTAAAGAGAGCTACCAACGGAAATTTGAGCAAATCCAGCACTATTTGCTCAGTGGTGATTGTTATCAAATCAACCTTGCACAGCGTTTTCAAGCGCATTATGAAGGCAGTGAATGGCAAGCTTATCAAAAACTGGAAGCGTTTAATTGCGCACCATTTTCGGCTTTTATTCGCTTAGAGAAGTCAGCGATTTTGAGTGTCTCTCCCGAACGTTTTATGCAGGTCAAACACAACATTATCGAAACTAAGCCGATAAAAGGCACCCGACCAAGAAGCGATAACCCCAGCATTGACGCCGCTAACGCGGCAGACCTTGCTTGCGCAGAAAAAGATCAAGCAGAAAACTTGATGATCGTTGACCTATTACGAAACGATGTTGGCCGTGTGGCAAAACCGGGGTCTGTACATGTGCCTAAGCTGTTCGATATTGAAAGTTTTCCTGCCGTGCATCACCTTGTGAGTACCATTCGCGCAGAACTTGATTCTGCCTATTGCGCGGCCGATCTATTAAGAGCCAGCTTCCCCGGAGGCTCAATTACTGGCGCACCAAAAGTACGTGCAATGGAAATTATTGAGGAGTTAGAGCCTCACCGCCGTAGCGCTTACTGTGGCAGCATCGCCTATATTAGCCGCCACGGGACAATGGACAGCAGTATTACTATCCGAACTTTGGTGGCAGAGAAGCAACAACTGCACGTTTGGGCTGGTGGCGGTATTGTTGCCGATAGTCAGTGTGAGCTTGAATATCAGGAGACACTGGATAAACTGAGCCGCATCTTACCTGTGCTCGAACAACCTCGTTAACCTTTCCAAGGTTTATTGAACTAGGCTAAAAAGAGGTAGACGCAAAATCCGAATAGGTAACGAAAATGAAGAGAAACAGCGTACAGACTGCGACCCCCTTGACAAAAGATCGGCTTATCCAGCGCTTTCAGTTGCAACAACCTGTGCCTTATCATGAAGAATCTATCCGTCGTGTGGCACACCTTGCTCCTCAAACCCTACGTAAGGCTTCAGTGTTAATTGGTTTTGTTGAGCGGAAGAATGGTTTAAATGTGGTATTAACCAAAAGAGCTGCGCACCTTAAACATCATCCGGGACAAATCAGTTTTCCTGGCGGGAAATATGAGGAAGTCGATGGCTCACTGCAGATCACTGCGCTTCGTGAAGTAAGAGAAGAAATTGGAATTCTAGCAAACGACATCACTATTTTTGGGCAACTGCCTGAATTGGTTACCGTCAGTAGATTTGTAGTGACGCCCTTTCTTGCTTTTATCAACCCCAATTACAAGGCCATTATTGATACCAATGAAGTGGACGAAATATTTGAAGTTCCCGCCCACCATCTGTTTGATCGAAACAAACTCTATAGCGAATTATTTCAAGTAAAAAATCAACGACATCGCGTTTTCGCCATCCCTTATCAACATCATTTTATTTGGGGGATGACAGCGCAGATCATTCATGTTTTGCAAAAACAAGTTATTCAACCTCATTAATATTCAAACTATTCAACCATAAGTTTAAATAACACGGATGATTATTTTTCCTTATCCCGCCCAAAAGCAAACGTTTGGCATGAATAAATGTTAATCGAAGCATTATATTGATAACTTTTACTAATCCAAATCATTAACATTACTCACATGTAGCACGCCATTTTCGTGATCAAAAATGGGTTTTTGACATATCATTCAATAAGCCAGAACGTTACATGATTTAGATCTAGTTTTCGAATGAGAAAATTATGCAAAATGCGCTCGACTTATTTCCTGTTCCCAAAAATGAGTAATACAATATGAACACAACAACTTCGTCGGCATCTGCCGTACAATCCTCTAGCAAGTGGACTTATAAAGATTTCACTTGGTGTCTTTCACTTTTTGGTACAGCCGTTGGTGCCGGTGTACTTTTCCTTCCAATTAAAGCTGGTGCGGGTGGTTTTTGGCCATTAGTAATGTTAGCCCTAATTGCGGCGCCAATGACTTGGTTCGCACATAAAGGCTTAGCTCGCTTTGTTCTTTCTTCAAAAAATGTTGATTCTGATATTACTGACACAGTAGAAGAGCATTTTGGTAAAACTGGCGCAAACCTTATTACGTTCGCATACTTTTTCGCCATCTACCCTATCGTTCTTATCTACGGCGTTGGTATCACAAACACCGTTGATTCCTTCCTTGTTAACCAAGTTGGCATGGAATCGATTCCTCGTTGGTTACTTTCTGGTGCGCTGATTGTGGCAATGACGGCTGGCGTAGTATTTGGTAAAGAGCTGATGCTAAAAGCAACGTCTGCCATGGTGTATCCATTGGTTTTCATTTTATTAGCACTTTCTTTCTACCTTATTCCAGAGTGGAACACCTCTATGATTGAAGTCGCACCTGATTGGTCTGCGATGCCAACCATCGTTTGGCTTGCAATTCCTATCATCGTGTTTTCATTCAACCACAGCCCAATCATTAGCCAGTTCTCTAAAGAGCAACGCCTACAACATGGTGACAACGCGGTTAAGAAAACCGATATGATCACTGGTGGCTCGGCCATGATGCTGATGGGTTTTGTGATGTTCTTCGTGTTCTCTGTTGTGCTGTCTCTGTCGCCAGAGCAACTCGCGTTAGCAAAAGAGCAAAACATTTCTGTGCTTTCCTACCTAGCAAACATCCATGAATCACCAATCATCTCTTACATGGGTCCTCTTGTTGCCTTTGCAGCGATTACCTCTAGCTACTTTGGTCACTTTTTAGGGGCACATGAAGGCCTAGTTGGTTTGATTAAATCTCGCTCAAATAGCTCAGTAAGCAAGATTGAAAAAATGTCACTGATCTTCATCGTGTTGACAACTTGGATCGTAACGATTGTAAACCCAAGCATCCTAGGCATGATTGAAACCATGGGCGCACCGATGATTGCTGGCATCTTGTTCCTGCTGCCTGTATTTGCAATGCACAAGATCCCTGCAATGGCGAAGTTCAAGACTTCAGCACCAGTACAGATTTTCACAACTATCTGTGGTCTTGCTGCTATTACTTCTGTAATCTACGGCGCTCTTTAATCTGGTGGTTATATCAACCGTCATGAATACTGCATACAGAACATAACTATAATAATGAGCCTCCCTCTTAGCTAGGGGGGCTTACTTTTGAGGTAATCGATATGATTAGTGTATTTGATATCTATAAAATCGGTGTTGGTCCTTCAAGCTCACACACAGTGGGACCAATGAAAGCGGGTAAAGAGTTTATTGATGATTTACGTTCAATGGGAAAATTGCGCGACATCACTAAAATCACCGTGGACGTTTATGGTTCATTATCACTGACAGGGAAAGGTCACCACACAGATATCGCTATCATCATGGGTCTTGCTGGTAATACCCCTGAGAAAGTTGATATCGATGCTATTCCAGGCTTTATCGCACGCGTTGAAGAAACCGAGCGTCTTCCCGTTGGTATGCACTGTCATACCGTATCGTTTCCTAAAGAAGGTGGAATGAATTTCCACAAAACGAATTTATCCTTGCACGAAAACGGCATGCAGATCCACGCGTGGATCGATGATGAAGTCGTTTACTCAAAAACCTACTACTCTATCGGCGGTGGTTTTATCGTTGATGAAGAAAACTTTGGTAAAGAAAAAGAGAACCCAATTAAAGTTCCTTATGTCTTCACTAGCGCTGACGAGATGATGAACCAATGTAAAGAGAGTGGTCTTTCCATCAGTACGCTGGTTATGGCTAACGAAAAAGCACTGCATTCTGATGAAGAAGTTCGTACTTACTTTGCCAATATTTGGAAAACCATGCGCGAATGTATGGACCGTGGTATGAATACTGAAGGTATCTTACCAGGGCCTCTTCGTGTTCCACGCCGAGCGGCAGCGCTTCGTCAACAGTTAATGACCTCAGAAAAAACCACCAACGACCCAATGGCGGTCGTTGACTGGGTAAACATGTACGCTTTTGCAGTGAACGAAGAAAATGCCGCGGGTGGGCGTGTGGTGACAGCACCTACTAATGGCGCATGCGGTATTATTCCTGCAGTGTTAGCCTATTACGATAAATTCATTCAGACCGTTACTGAAAAAGACTATATCCGTTACTTTGCCGCCTCTGGCGCTATCGGTGGGCTTTACAAACGTAACGCTTCTATTTCTGGTGCGGAAGTGGGTTGTCAAGGTGAAGTAGGTGTTGCCTGTTCGATGGCAGCCGCGGGCCTTGCAGAACTGATGGGTGGAAGCCCTGAACAAGTTTGCATGGCCGCTGAAATTGCGATGGAACATAACTTGGGCTTAACCTGTGACCCTGTCGCGGGACAAGTACAAGTGCCTTGTATCGAGCGCAATGGTATTGCTGCAGTGAAAGCGATCAACGCAACGCGTATGGCGCTACGCCGCTCATCGGCACCTCGTGTTTCGCTTGATAAAGTGATCGAAACCATGCTTGAGACAGGTAAAGATATGAACGCCAAATATCGTGAAACGTCCCAAGGTGGTTTAGCGATTAAAGTCGTTTGCTAACGAGCACCTATCTATTTAAAAACCTCGTTCATTAAAACTTAACGCCACTCGCTTAACAGCGAGTGGCGCATTTTACGACTTTACCTCACGATCCAGTGAGGAACTTAAAACTGACCGAGATATTCCCAGCTACTGTTGGTTGGATTGGGATCGGTTGGGTAAGGGAAATAACCGTACTTATTCACTTTCAAGCGGTAGTAATGATAGCCGCTACGGAAAGCGTATTGATAAATATCGTTCACTTGACCACGCTGGCCATCACTGCCCCACACGCCCATCGCATCTTGTTGATACCACTCCAGTAGCGTACGTTCAAAGCTTGCCAAATCACGATTTAATTCCGCAAGATAAGCTTGAATGGTGCTGTCGCTGCCAAGGTAAACCCAATCTAGGTTTGACTCTCCGAGCATCGGGAAAGCTTCCCCCTCTCCTGGGCGTTTTTGGATAAAGTAATGGTTTTCACCATCGATTTGCCCAACAAACACCGCATTTTGCGCCTTATCCCAAGTGGTTGAGGTACGCTCATCCCATGTCAATAAGCGAGATACACCAAAGTAGCTTTGTACACGCGCTTCAATGCTCACACCAACCGCTCTATTGAGCTTGATTGGGTTGAAAGCAAAGTTCACATAGCGATCTGCCGAACCTAGGTATTTCCAACCTTGATTACTGGTTTGATCGGCCGGGAATGCGCCAGCATCTACCATACGCATTACAAAGTAATCACGCATACCCGTTTCTGGGTTCGGGTAGACATACAATGCTCCCGCTCGGCGATCCGCTTTCGTCACGCCATTGTTTAGAACGCCACGCCCATAGTGTTCGGCCACAAAAGCATCAAACTCAGCGGTCGTTGCAAAATCCGTGTTCAGCAGAGTTTCATTCTGTGCGAAGGTTGGTGTCATATCGACCACTTGGCTGTAACCGTACTCTTGGCCAATGATGATTGGGCCTTTGAGCTTATCCAGCGGCGGGTTCTGATCTGACGTCATTCGAGTCAGTTCTGTTTCACCACCTCGATCCGAACAATGCAAACTCACTTGAGTTGGTACTCCATTCTCCATCGATAAGTTAACGTGGAACTTGTTACTTTCATTGCCAGCGTGGCGAGAGGCACTCAATCGAACTTGTTCGCGGATCCCATCTGCAAATTCAACATCCAACTGACACTGACCCTGAACCTGAACCTGGTAAGTAGGACGCAACACTTCATCGCCACGAATGGCATAGCGCCACGTTTGGCCATTTTTATGCATCATACCTGCGATCTGTTCACATTGGTTACCGACGACAAATCCAGCTCCATCGTGATCATTTCCAGACTTATTGAGTGTACATAGGCTCACTTCACAGACATCGGCCGTCGGTGTGTAAGTCACCATTCCGCGACCATACTTGGAAAGCAATTCATACTCGCCTTGTGCAGAAGTCATGTTCACGTTGATGTTCCATGTTACATCGCGTCCAACAGAACAACGGTCGGTACTGGGTTCAACTCCACCGACAAACTGCGATCTATCGCCATTGGCCGCTTGAAAAGTAAACTTACACAAACGTTGCTGCTCACCATCTATACGTAATGTTTGCCAAATATCGCTATCGAGCTGTGCCTGAGTCAGGTTCGCCACCGCTTGCCAACCTTCCAACTGATAATCCCCTTGCTCTGGCTGTGGCAGCTCAAACACGTTGCCATAATTCGAGTAAATCAGAGGATAGATTTGGCTAGGGTTCTCATTCTGCGGATCGTAAATCCCCAATAAAGTAACTACGGGTACGCCTACTTGCTGCGGTTTCAGTGTATCGGTTTCTACCGCTTTATAACGTTGGGTACTCTGATCCCACTGCACATAACCGCTTGGGCTGTTGCTATCAAGGTTAAAACCGTTGTTCATCCAACGCTGTGCTTTGCGCGACTGAGCCGGATGCTCCAAGGTAAAGCGGCTGATGGTGCCAACGTACTCTTGTTCACCGCCATTTTGCGCATCACGCAGGAAACGGAACGCATCTTTAAACGGCGGTACAATATCGTCACCTTGCTGTTGGGTGTAAACGTCGCCTTTCCAGTGCAAGTTACCAATAAAACGTTGCTGGAACGCATCCCAACCCCAGCCTGATTCCATATCGTGAATCGACGCCATATATGGGTAGTGGCCAAGCCCATAGTTATGGCCCAGTTCATGGGACCATTCATTGCCAGTAGTATTTTGCAGGGTTACTTTACCGCCACCGCCACTGCCGCCATGAACCACAACTTGAGCTAAATCTATACCTTCTTTGGTATACACCCCAACGTTGGTGTGTGCGGTAATGTGGTTGTAGCGGCGGTTGTATTGCTGCGAATAACCCGCACTACTCACAATGCCGACGTTGGCGTTGTTGACACCTGTAGAGACCAACGCTTTACCGATCGCTTCACGCATATCGCCGCTGTGCCAACCACCCGTGCTCGCGCTCTTATCGGTGTACACCACACCATTTGGCATAGTGACAATAGGGAAATAGGCAGGAGTGTAGTCAGCCATCACCAATTTAGACGCGGGTATTTTTTGGAAATAATCCGCGGCCAAAGTTGGAAGATTTTGAATCATCGTATTGCGGTTACGCGGTTGAGTCAGCATGCCCATGTCGATATTTTGAATCACCAACTCAGGCGCACCACCAACCTGGATGTCTCCTTGGCTGAGCACACCTTCACGGCCTAAGTTGTCGGTCAAGCGCAGTGAGAGCTCCGGCTTCATCCAGTTCCATTGCAGCGGCAGTGACCAAGCGTGATGAGAGAACACCACCTTCATACGGCCATTCTCTGGCTGATCCGATGCGGCCAGAGCACTGGGCGGCAGCATCAAGGTGGTGTGCACTAATTCGCCATCGAGGAACACTTCGGCGCGGACTTGGTTAATCTCTTCCCCTTGTTGCGGGGTAAACAGCAGCATCGCTTCACGGTTCATGATCACGTCCAAATGACCTTGACCAGTTAACTCATTGCTATTCGGCGCGACTGATGTATGGGTTTGCGTGATGCCCAACCCACCCTCTAAAGTGCCTTGCAAATGGTTCGGGGTTGGGATTTCATCGGCAAAACCGACTCGAGCATCTTGAGTAGTAAAGCGCACAACCTTGGGCTCAGCACAATCCACTGGATTACACGAGTTCAACACCATCTCATATGATGTGCCTGGCTTAAGGTCACCGATAAAAAAGCCCGCAGAAACCGAATCATAGCGGCGAACATCCTTCGCATCACTCAAATTGGTTAAGGTGAGCTGAGTCTTATCGGCTTCATTTTGCCCAAGCCAGTCAAATGACACACCGACATCAGACAGGCTCGAGACGGTTAACGAGGTAATCTCTGGCTTCACTAACGCACCACAATCAGAGGTTTCGGTACGATAGATGACATCACGTTGCCAGATGTAGCTACCATCGGCGCGCTTAGACCCGTGTGCCGCAGGAATGTATTCCACAAAGCAGCCTTGCTCGTCCGATTCGTAAACACCAAATTCGCGGCTCATCAGATAAAAACCGCCGTCGTACACCATGAATTCCCAACTCTGATCGACAAAATCGATCACATTGCGATAAGGCGTATCATCGCCACTTTGATAAGGTATAAAGGGGAATTGCAGATCATTTTTATAACTAAGCCGATAATCGAAGCCTTTATAGTGGATCCAACGCTCACCGTTGCGTTCAAACACCCCTTCTCCACGTTCGGCGGTCGCTTTAATCGATTCTAACCGCTCGACGATTTTTTCCCCGATCTGGATCAAGGTGAGCTCATTTTGCGCCCAAACGGGTGCGCTTCCTAGTAGCCCTGCTACCAGAAGCGTTAATGGTTTCTTATTCATCATTGGATTGCTCATTTTAGTTTATAGTGACGTGCCTGAATTTCAGCAGCAGCAACCCACGAAATCTGCGCTGGTTAAGCAACAATCGATTCCGGATATAGACAACTGGGTTACCGATTCATTATTAGTTACCTAATTTCATTTCGATAGAATCACTATGTCCGTAACGAGATAAGGGTTCCAACCCAATGAGGTTGACGTCTTGAAAGTGAGAATTTACGCGAAAAAGTGTGCAACAAAAATGCATATAAAAAATAAATAATTTCATTAAAATCAATCAGAAAAAATGATACTTAAGAATGTAACACGTACACCGAAAGAGAATGATTACGATTGTTCATGAGCATTGAGAGGATTAAGCGATCAACTTTTTGGCGATTTTATCGCACAGATATTGACTAAACGGCAGCGTGTCAGTCACGGTAAAAAAAGAGATTGTACATATGCAGACTGTGTAGGTTTTTATGTACACCTTTTTTTTTT
>NZ_CAWMCN010000096.1:80607-162232 GCF_963865925.1 Vibrio sp. ZOR0018
GATATAGGTTTAATTTATTGACTGAGCAAATGGTTATCTTAGTTGCGATTTAACCATCCAATGAGAAAATTATGACAACGAAAATTTCATACCTTACCCTACTGGCACTGCTTTGCTCTCCCCTTACCAGTGCGCAGACAGAAAATAGTAACGCTGAGCAACCATCAAGCCATGTGACATGTCGCGCTCACAACCTGACTCTGAATTTAATCACCGATCAATATGCTTCTGAAACAAGTTGGGAAATAAAAAACAGCCTCTCACAGGTTATTTATGCGGGTAATAATTACTCAGACTCCACATCTTATAGCCAAGAAATATGCTTATCGGATGGTGAATATCAATTCACCATCCATGACAGTTATGGTGATGGTATTTGCTGTGGCTCTGGCAATGGTCTTTATTCCTTAGCCAAAGGCTCGGAAATACTGGCCTCTGGTGGAGAATTTCAATACAACCAATCAAACAGCTTATTACTTGGTGAATCAACACCTCCCGCTAACCATGACTATTATCAAGCCGCGATAGGAAAAACAGGTTTTGAACTAAAAACGGCCTTATACAACATCATAAAGAATCATAATAGCCGCGGTTATTCCGCAATTTGGACACTATTACAAAATGCAGACATAGATAACTACTATGAGAATGACGGTTCAATGTTAGATATCTATTCTGAGAAACCTGACAACAACGACAGTGTTAGTTTTACTAAAGTCAGCGATCAGTGTGGTCAGTATCGACGAGAAGGCGATTGTTACAATAGGGAACACTCATTTCCTAAAAGTTGGTTTGGGGGCAGCGTTGAGCCAATGAATTCCGACGGTCACCACTTGTTTGCCACTGATGGTTTTGTCAATGCAAAACGCAGTAACTGGCCATTTGGCGAAGTTGGTCATATCACTTATACCTCAAGTAATGGTTCAAAACTTGGCAGTGCAAGCAATACGCTAGGTTATAATGGCACCGTATTTGAGCCTATTGATGAATTTAAAGGCGATCTAGCGCGCGCCTATTTTTACATAGCAACCCGCTACGAGAACCGTATCGGCAGCTGGCAAGGAAATACTGACAACGCTGATGCCATACTTGATGGTACTAGTACCGTGGTTTTTGAAGCTTGGGCTCTGGCTATGCTAAAGCGTTGGCACCAAGAAGATCCTGTGAGTGCTAAAGAACGCCAGCGCAATGACGCCGTTTATCAATTTCAAGGTAACCGGAATCCCTATATCGATCATCCTGAATATGTAAGCCAAATTTGGGGTCATTAGGCTCTTTATATTGGGTAAGTAGATAGGCGCGATAGTAGTGCCTATCTACTTGTTATTTATTGTTTGTTGCTGGGAATGGGTCTGCTGGTATTAGCCTTTATAAATACAACCCGCCGTGCAGGTTTCTTTAATTTCAACTTTGCTGAGCAGTGGTAAGCTTGGCTTTAATTGTTGCCAAATCCATTTCGCAAGCACTTCACTGGTTGGGTTCTCTAACCCTTCAATGTCATTCAAGTAATAGTGATCTAAACGATCATAAATAGGTTTAAATATCGCTTTAATTTCAGAAAAATCAATCACCCAACCAGTATGAGGATCGACCTCACCTTCTACATACAGACGAACTAAAAAAGAGTGCCCATGTAAACGGCCGCACTTATGCCCTGCAGGTACATGAGGTAAACGATGCGCGGCTTCAAACATAAACTCTTTGTATAATTCTGTTTTCATCTTGGTTCTCAAGCTTTTAAAAGAGAGGCAATACTAAGGAATATAGACTCACGAAACAAGTTTCTAGACAGCTTTGTTTACATTGCAAGACAGATGAAGCAGTACAATTTATCACGGTGATACAACGGAAAATCCCACGCCTTTGAGTGATATTTTAAGCATTAATAGGGAATCATGACGTGCCACATCACATTTGTTAAACCTATAATATGTATAGGGTCACACTCCAAAGACTACAACTTTTGCACTAGTGCATATTAACGCTATATTTACACTGTCATCCTCTCAATAATAATAAAATTATCATGAACTCAACAATTACGTCTAAATTGCTACTTACGCTCATCACCGTTTTTGCTTTTGTATTAACGGTATCAACCAGCTATCAATATATACAACAACGTGACCTGCTCAATTCGGTGTTGAGCGAGCAGTTACACGATAAAGCGAGTAACTACTTTGATAGCCTCAATATGATGATGTTGACTGGTACCATGGCTCAGAAAGAGACCTTGCGCCAAAAGGCACTCGCGCAAGATGGTATTGAACAGGTGCGAGTGTTACGTTCAGAGGCGGTCAGTAAACTTTATGGTCCTGGAAAAGAAAATCAACAGCCAATGGACGAGATAGATAAACGCGCACTGGCCGGGGAAACCGTCATTGAACCATTCAATGCTTCCTGGGGGAAAGGATTGGTCGTCGCCTTACCGATGAAATCAAGCCTAGATTACCGAGGCACAAACTGCGTATCTTGTCATATGGCGGAAGAAGGAACCGTTTTAGGAGCTATTCGTCTTGAATATAACCTGAGCCATGTAAACCAAATGATCAGTACTCACACTGTCATTGCCGTTATTATTATGGCTTCCATTGCCTTTATCGGATTTATGATCACGCTTTTTTTGATCCGCAAGATGATTGTTCGCCCTATCCAGCATACGTCACGATTCATGTGTGAAATCAGTAAGAGCAAAGATTTATCAAAACGACTTATCAGCACCAAAAAAGATGAACTCGGACAACTCGCGGTCTCCATCAACTCTTTAATGGACACGGTTTCGGACAGTTTGGCAAAAGTGCAAGAGACCTCTCATTCGCTTGCCGATTCAGCAAACCAGTTAACCGACGTAGCACAAACAACTAACCAAGCGGCAAAAAATCAGCAGCGTGAAACCTCTGACGTCCAGCTAAATATTGAAGAGATGCAATCTCAACAACAGACGGTTAATCAAGCTACCGTTGATGCATCAAAGCTTATCAAACATACCGCTAACGTCGCTCAACAAAGTGCACAGCAAGCACATACAGCTAGCTCTGATATCAAAGGTTTAGTGAGCGATATCGAGTCCGTGAAAGATAAAATTTCTGAACTTAATAATCAGACAGGGCTGGTTTCCTCCATTCTTGAAACGATTAAAAGTATCGCCGAACAAACTAATTTGCTGGCTTTAAACGCGGCGATTGAAGCAGCACGAGCGGGTGAACAAGGAAGAGGCTTTGCGGTCGTGGCCGATGAAGTGCGAAAACTCGCCTCACGAACGGCAGAAGCGACTGGAAACATTGAGAAAATCATCGCTCAATTCCAACGTGACAGTTAAACATCGCTCACCTCAGTTGATTTGGTCTGCTCACATGCGCATCAACGTTCAAATGAAGTCGAAGTTTTATCTTCCGCAATGAGTAATGCCGTACAAGAGATGCAGCAGGTGCTTGATCATGCAAACAATATTCAAGATCAAACACGAACGACCACACAAGTCAGCCAAGAAATTCAAGGGAAGATCGAAGTCATTACTCGACATGCTGATGATACGTCTCAATCGGCAACGCAAACCCGAGAAATCAGCGTCAATTTAAAACAGCTATCGCAGCGCTTAGAAACATTGATGAATCAATTTACGCTTTCTGCTAAGAATTCGGCTACGAATCGACAATAAAGGTTGATGCGAACGAATTGACAGGTAATATGTGCCATTGAATTAAAAAGTAATAAGCAACCCAATGTTTCGCTTGTTTTTTGTCCACTTTATATAGTGAGAATACCTTTGAACATTGGGTTGAATTTTTACCTCAATGGAGACTATATCAAACATGACTTACGCGCCTGTAACAGACGTATTGAGCGGTAAGCTAGCCGTTGACAGTGAAGTGACTGTCCGAGGCTGGATTCGTTCTCGTCGTGATTCCAAAGCTGGGATCTCTTTTCTTGCCATTTATGACGGCTCTTGTTTCGACCCGATTCAGGCCGTGGTCCCTAATAATCTGAATAATTACAATGACGAAGTGCTAAAGCTCACTACTGGCTGCTCTGTCGAAGTAACAGGTAAGATTGTTGAGTCCCCTGCTTCTGGTCAAGCATTTGAACTTGCAGCAACTGAGGTGAAGGCTGTTGGCTGGGTTGAAGATGCTGAAACCTACCCAATGGCAAAAACTCGCCATTCAATTGAATATCTTCGTGAAGTGGCGCATCTTCGCCCACGTACCAACGTGATTGGCGCAGTGGCTCGTGTACGCAACTCCCTTTCTCAAGCCATCCACCGCTTTTACCACGAGCAAGGTTATTTCTGGATGTCAGCGCCGCTGATTACCGCTTCTGATGCAGAAGGTGCGGGTGAGATGTTCCGTGTTTCAACGCTGGATTTCGCTAACCTTCCTCGTACTGAGCAAGGCAATGTCGATTTCAATGAAGACTTCTTCGGCAAAGAGACATTTCTTACAGTTTCAGGACAGTTAAATGCCGAAGCGTATGCTTGTGCATTAAGCAAAGTGTACACTTTTGGCCCAACGTTCCGTGCTGAAAATTCAAACACGAGCCGCCACCTTGCAGAATTTTGGATGGTAGAGCCAGAAGTCGCGTTTGCTGATCTAAATGATGTCGCGAAACTGGCTGAAGATATGCTGAAGTATGTCTTCAAAGCCGTTCTTGAAGAACGTCGTGATGACCTTGAGTTTTTTGCTTCGCGTATCGACAAAGAGGCAATTACTCGTCTTGAGCAGTTCGTTAATTCAGATTTTGCGCAAGTAGACTATACCGATGCTGTGAAGATCCTAATCGATTCAGGCCGTAAGTTTGAATTTGATGTTGAATGGGGCATTGATCTTTCTTCTGAACACGAGCGCTTCCTTGCTGAAGAGCACTTCAAAGCGCCTGTGATCGTCAAGAACTACCCTAAAGACATTAAAGCATTTTACATGCGTCTAAACGACGATGGTAAAACTGTCGCTGCAATGGATGTTCTTGCCCCAGGTATTGGTGAAATCATCGGTGGCTCTCAACGTGAAGAACGTTTAGATGTTCTTGATGCTCGTATGATTGAAATGGGCATTGATCCTGAACACATGAGTTGGTATCGCGACTTACGTCGTTACGGTACTGTACCGCACGCGGGTTTCGGCCTTGGCTTTGAGCGCTTAGTATCCTATGTGACCGGTATGGGCAACGTGCGTGATGTGATTCCTTTCCCACGTACACCACGCTCTGCAAACTTCTAAAAATCAAACACGATTTTTGTAAAAACCACCGACGTTAAACTCGGTGGTTTTTTTATTTCCCCAACAATCAGTGTTCACTCTCAATAACAATAGAATGAATTTCAAATAAAAATGAGATCAAAATCACCTCAATTTCATCTTCCTTTGTTACATTTAGTTCAATTACATGATCATGTTCACTCTATTGTGCTATGCAACCGAGTTACATTAACCACGTATTCAGATCGATCCATGGCGAGAACTTATATGAAAAAAAATGATGTAGATAATTTGCAGTACAATGGTGAAACAAACGGTGTTCATGGCTGGATGACCCCTTCTGGTCAACCTTACTACTGGCATCCTGATTGGCTTCATATCGCAGAAGATGCTACTGGCTTAAAGCCTAAACAAGCGTTAGATGTGGCAGAAAATGAGCAAGCAACAAAAAAACATGCCGTGTCGGCTATTTTGAAGCATATCAATCAATGGGCTTCAGAAAAGCTCGCCGAACACCCTGAAATAGAAACCGAAGCCATCGAATCTCAAATTGGCTTAAAAAAGTAACTACTACGACTTGTGGGGAGCGTCTCAACAAGTCGGTTTCAACTAAAAATAAATGAAGATCTGATCTATAAGTGCCTTGATGAAGCTCGTTGCAATATTTCCTGCGCTATTTGATTGAGTGGTAGCACCGAACAAGCACCACCACGTTCGATTGCCTCTTTGGGCATACCAAAAACGATACAGCTTGCTTCATCTTGTGCAACTGTATAGGCACCGCTCTCTTTCAACTCATGCAAACCTCGTGCGCCATCATCTCCCATTCCCGTCAAAATAAAACCGACAGCGTTAGGGCCTACATGCTTTGCCGCTGAGCGAAAAAGTACATCGACTGATGGTTTATGCCTGTTAACTGCGGGGCCATCTTTGATTTCGACTTGATAATGCGCACCACTTCGATTCAGTTGCATGTGACGGCCACCTGGAGCGATCAATGCCAACCCCGGAAGAACTCGGTCGCCATTCTTTGCTTCCCTGACCTCTATTTGACAAAGCCCATTGAGCCGGTCAGCAAACATCGCGGTAAATTTTTCGGGCATATGTTGCACGATAACAATCCCCGGAGAGACTGCAGGCAATGCTGTTAAGATCGCTTCTAAAGCTTGTGTCCCACCTGTAGATGTGCCGATCACGACCACTTTTTGTGTGGTTTTCAATGTTAATGTCGAGTAATTCGGATTCGGCATTGTTTGCTGTACTTTCTTAAGTACATGAGGTTTGGGTTTAACAATATTTTCTAGCTTTGCTTGTGCAGCGGCGCGCACCGCACTTAACATTTCCTGCCGACTTTCTTGTAGAAAATCTTTCAACCCTGCTTTGGGTTTAGTGATAATCGTCAACGCACCCGCTTGCAATGCTTGCATAGTCACTTCCGCACCACGTTCCGTCAGTGTAGAACAAATGATGACAGGCGTCGGATGCTCCGCCATCAGTTGCTTAAGAAACGTAATACCATCCATACGAGGCATTTCTACATCTAAAATAATCACATCTGGCCATTGAACAGCCATTTTTTTTTGAGCGAATATGGGATCAGAAGCGGGAGTAAGCACTTCAATATCAGGTTCATTACTCAACAAAGCGCTGATCACTTGCCGAACAACCGCGGAGTCATCCACGATTAATACTTTTATTTTTTTCATGTAATGCCTCTATAAGTCGACACTCAATGGCTGATTAATAAGCTACCTCTCTTGCAGAAGATCGCCCATATTGAACCCAAACATCACCATTTTGGACATCAAAAAATACTTTACGATAACGCTTTCCACCCACATCATTGCGGCTTACTTGAAAACCGTGCTCTTTCAGTAACTGCATACCCAGTCGCACATTTTGTTGTGCAACATTTATCGAAGCGACTTTGCTGTAGTGACCTGCAAACATAGTGCTACCTCCAAATACTTTAACAACACATTCCTTAGGATTGATTTGATGTCGTCGACACTGAAGGGAAAAGTACGCCACAACATCGCTAGCATAATAGCCTTCAGGTTGTTTGGCCTCTTCACCTAGGGCGGATCGCTGGCTCAACAGATAATGGCACATACCCACTAACTGCGTTTTTGGATGCCATAACGTAATGGCAACGCACGAACCCAGCAGCGTATGAATCCAACCTCTGTTATGACCAAAGAATATCTCGCCAGGCATCAAGTTCAGAGCCTCTGTTTTAGGTAAAAATTCGTTCGCCATTAATCACGAATCCCTCGTTTTTGATAGATAGACGGCTGCAGTAATTGCAAGTCATCGCAGTTGAGTCCGTTTAATGTTTCAGAGTGGCCTATTAATAAAATACCGCCACTTTTTAATCGGTTCGTAACGTTACTGATGACTCTTTGTTTGGTATTTTGATCAAAATAAATCATAACATTACGTAAAAAAATAAGATCAAAGTGACCAAGTTCATCCAACTGATTTTGTAAGTTCGCTAATCCGAATTTTACTTTTTTCCTTAATGAATTAACAATTTTCAATGTGTCATGCTTGGTATCAATGCCTTTTCGGCAATACGTCTTGAGATAGGCTTTCGGTATATGTTCATGGCGTAGCATCGGATAAATACCCTGTGATGCAATTTGCAACACTTGACTATTGATATCGGTACCAACTATTTGCCATTCTCCTTGGTAACGGCTGTCTAATAACATTGCCAGAGAATAAGCCTCTTCACCTGTCGAGCTTGCTGCGCTCCAGCAACGGATCTGTTTTTTACCCCATACAGTGAAGAGATGGTGCTGGATATAAGCAAAATGGGCCTCTTCTCTGAAAAAGTACGTTTCATTGGTGGTCAGCAAATTGATGACTCGTTGCCGCTCAAGTTTGCGTACTTGCTGATCGCTAAATTTCGTCAAATACTCAAAATACTCCCGATATGAACTTATACCGAGCTCTCTTAAGCGCCCGCTTAAACGCCCAACCACTAACGCTTTCTTACTGGGTGTTAGTGCGATACCTGCAGATTGATATATCCAGCCACGATACAACTCAAAGTCTGCATCACTGATGATGGACATTTGCTCCATGGCTGAATTCCCAAGTTGCTGAGATTTGTGCTTAACTTGCAAGTTCATTCTGCTCTTTGACCTGTTCCATCATGGCCAACTCTTCAACAGATAGGACTTTATCCTCCGCTAAAATAATGACAAACTCTTCATCGAATTGAGCCATACCACAAATAAATTCGGTCCGGATCTTGGTACCAAAATTAGGGGCAGGTCTCATAAACTTACCTGATATTTCAATGACTTCAGAAACACTGTCAACCATAACACCTAGGTCTTGACGCTGTTCTTCATTCGTCACTTCGATAATGACAACACAAGTCTTTTTATTCACTTCTTGCGGTTTAAGATAAAAACGCCGAGCTAGATTGACGACAGGTACCACTTCACCACGCAAGTTAATAATGCCTTGAATGTAGTCAGGCATCATTGGCACCTGAGTTACTTTGCCATACTCTAATATTTCCTTAACATGCAAAATCGCAAAGGCGTACATTTCACCATTGAGCTGAAATGTTAAGTACTGTTGATCTTGTGCTAATTCTGTATTGGACTTAGCCAATATCATCGAGTTAGCCTCAACCGGGATAAGATTAGCCACATTCACCTCCAGCCACTAAAAGCGCACATACTCAGGTTCATCGTCCATAGAGACAAACTCAACATCTTTCTTCTGTTTAGGGCGTTGCTGCTCATGGTGAACTGAAGATTTATTTGCTGCTTCACGGCGATTATTTTCTGTTTTGAAGAAGGTCATTAGTTGCTGGAGCTGCTGTGCTTGGCTACTCATCTCTTCAGAGGTCGACGCAAGCTCTTCTGATGCGGAAGCACTTTGTTGCGTGATACTGTTGAGCTGTTCCATCGCTTGGTTAATTTGTGTTGCTCCGGTTGCTTGTTCCATTGAAGCTGCGTTGATCTCTTGTACTAAATCGGATGTTCTTTGAATAGAAGGCACCATTTCATCCAGCAGTTTTCCGGCTTGTTCCGCTAAACCAACGCTATTTTTAGCGACCTCACCAATTTCTTGAGAAGCAACCTGACTGCGCTCTGCCAATTTTCGGACTTCTGCAGCCACCACTGCAAAACCTTTACCATGCTCGCCAGCTCTAGCAGCTTCGATTGCGGCGTTGAGCGCAAGTAAGTTAGTTTGATAAGCGATATCATCAATAATACCAATTTTCTCAGCTATCGATTTCATCGCTAACACGGTTTTAGCTACCGCTTCTCCACCTTCTTTCGCTTCTTTAGCCGCTTTACCTGCCATGCTATCGGTCACTTTCGCATTTTCAGTGTTTTGCGCGATTGAGGCTGACATCTGCTCTACCGACGAGGTAGTCTGTTCAACACTGGCCGCTTGTTCACTCGCACCTTGACTTAAGTTCTGAGCGGTAGCTGAAACTTCTTCGGATGCCGAAGCCAATGCATTACTTGAGCTATTCACTTCACCTACGATGTCTGACAACTTGGCCACCATTTTTTGCATAGCTTCAAGCAAGCGACCCAATTCATCGCCTGACGTCGCTTCAATTTTACCTGTTAAATCACCCACAGCGAGTCGGTTAGCCAGCGACACTGCTTGCTCTAAAGGATTACAGATCCCGCGGATCAAGGTAACCGCAAATCCAATACCAAACAGTAGCCCCAATATAATTGATCCAATGGCTATCATTTGTAGGTTGTCATAAAGCTCAACCTCATGGTTATAAACATTCTGCGCTTCATTAGATTGCAGCTGAATTAATGCATTTACTGTTTTTTCAACGGGTGCATAGAGTGGGCGCACTTTATCAACCGCAAGGCGAGTCGCTTCATCAATGTCTAAACGTCGCAAAGCATCAATTGTTGGTTGCAGCGCTTGATCAACAAAGGCTTTGTTCTGTTCTTCAAACTGTTTGGCTAACTCAGCTTCCTCTTTAGTTAAGTTAGTTAATTTGTATTTGCTCCATTTTTCATCGATTACTTTGAGATGATTCTCGACGGTCTCGATTTGGGCACGAATAATATCCGCTTCTGGGTACAGTTGTGAGAAAGCCAGCGCTATACGATTGCTCAGAAGACGAGATTTAATGTCACCGATAGACAGTGCTGGTACGGTTCGGTCATAGTAGACCGTTTCTAGCCCATGCAGTGTTTTTTGCATGCCATAAAGCCCTAGTGATCCGACTACAATGAGTAACAAACTTAAGATACCAACTAGCATACTTAGTTTGAATTTAACTGAAATATTTTTAAACATAGCCTATTCCTTTCTGACGATGTAATTGAGCCAAGTTAGTGCATTGCCAATAAGCGATGCTTCGACTCTTCCTTCATAATATGTTGCGATAAACTGGCGATATCTAAGATAAGAGCAATATCCCCGCTGCCCAAAATAGTCGAACCGCTGATTCCTTTAACCCGTGAAAAAATCGGCCCAAGTGGCTTAATTACAGTTTGTAATTCCCCCAACAAATTATCCACGATCAAACCAGCACTTTGCCCTGCACTACTGACCACCACCACATTTTGGCGTTTTGAGCGACGCGCAGTGAGGTTAAATTGCACTCTTAAATCAATTAAAGGCAGCACTTGTCCCCTGAGATTAATATAAGGTTTGCCTTGGCCATCTTTGAGCCACTGGTCATCAAGTTCGACGCATTCTTGAACGGCATCCAATGGCACAACGAAGGTTTCGCTACTCACTTCAATTAGGAAACCATCAATGATCGCGAGTGTGAGCGGCAATACAATGCGGATAGTTGTTCCTCGATTAAGTAGGCTGTGAATCTCTACTCGACCTCGCAAATCAGTAATATTTCGCTTCACTACGTCCATACCGACACCGCGTCCTGAAATATTGGAAACCTGCTGGGCCGTTGAAAAGCCGGGCTCAAAAATGAGCTGAAAAATCTCGTCATCGCTCACGAGTTGGTTTTCATCAAGTAGCCCTTTTTCAATCGCTTTTGCGCGCAATTTTTCGCTGTTGAGCCCTTTCCCGTCATCGCTCACATCGATCACTATATTGCCTGAGTCATGGTAAGCATTGAGCGTGATGGTGCCGTGAGAAGGTTTACCATTTGCGACACGCTCTTCCTCTGTTTCAATGCCGTGGTCAATCGCATTGCGCACTAAATGCATTAAAGGATCGCCAATTTTTTCAATCACTGATTTATCTAATTCGGTATCCGCACCGGTAATCGTAAGATGAATACTTTTGTTTAGCTCCTTCGCCATATCACGAACAACGCGTTGAAAACGGGCAAATGTCGCACCGATAGCCACCATTCTAAGCTGTAGTGCCGCGTCTCTGACTTCTTCGAGAAGGCCATTGAGCCGTGCAACAGATTCAATCATTACATTTTCGCCAATTAGCTCCGCCTGTAATGCACTGCCGGCACCTGCGGTGACCAATTCCCCGACTAAATTAATTAAGGTATCTAACTTTTCAGCATCCACTCGCAAGCTTTTTTGCTCTTTGGTTAGCGCCTCTCGGGCTTTACTTTGTTTATCGACCGCCGCATTGAGTACGGGTGCTAATTGAGCATCAGCCTGAGTGATAATTTCGCCTATGGGTATCGCGTCCGAACTCGCTTCTCGCCGCTCACTTTGTTGCTGCAATGCACGCTTCAATTCAGTCTCAGTGAGCGCGCCACAACGAACTAATATTTCGCCAATTCTATAATTTTCATCGGGCATTGATTGAATGTGATCAATGAAGTCACCCACTTTGGCACTGGGTGGAAAGATGCGAACGTCACCTTCTTCACGAATGAATTCAAACACGTCTTCGATTTGTTGTTTAGATGCCGGCGAATAGAAACGCAGTTCAAAACCCAAATAACAACATTCCGGATCAAAGTTGTGCCAATCAGGTAATTTTCGGTCGACAGCCTCGATATAAATAACCTCTCCCAGCGTAGTTAAATAAGAAAGAAAAGAGAGCGGATCCATACCATCTTGGAATGCATGAAGCGGGAAAGTTAAAGAGATATGCCAGCAGAAATTGTCGAGTGCGGTGTGATCAGGTTCAGATTCCGTGGTTGGTGAATGACTTGCTGGTTCAGATTGACCTAAAAACTCAGACAATCGGGCTCCTAAGCGCTGTCCGGTAACGTCATCTTCTGATGACTCTTGCCCCGTTTGAGCATCATCAATCAAGCTCACCATGTGATCGCGGCACTCAAGCAACAAGGAAATATGTTTTTCATGCAACTTAAGTTGTTCTGAGCGCAATAAATCAAGCAAGCTTTCTACTTTATGAGTAAAACGAACGATCTCATTTAAGTTAAATATCCCTGCTGAGCCTTTTACAGTATGCGCTGCTCGGAAAATTGCGTTTAATCGCTCATTTAAGCCATCAAGATTCCCGCTATCCAGTTCAAGAAGGTCAGATTCCATCCCTTCAAGCAACTCCCTACTCTCATTAAAATAAGTTTGGAGCGCCGCAGCCATCATTTCGTCCATAGTATCTCCCTGGGGCTTCGTCATTAGCTTGTCACTTTGTCTTATTGTGAACTAGAAAGAACGATAGGGTCATGAAACCATCCCACTAGCCCCAGTTTACCCAGCACATCCACCACGACTTCACTGTGATGAATCAGTTCACATCCCTGTTCTATTCTTGCTTTTTTAAATGCCATCAATACTTGTACGCAACTGCTGTCCAGAGCAGTGACTTGGGAAAGTTCAATGGCGATCTTCTCGCTATGAGACACAAAAGGGGTCAGCTGCTCAAACAAATTTCGAGCCTCATAAATCGTCAGTTCACCGTCAAGTTTTAACATTAATTGCTCATCGGTTTGGTGTGGAGTCAGCATAATCCCCCCTTAGGCTTGGATCAGTTTTGCTACGGCGGCAAGCATCTGTTCAGGTGCAAACGGTTTTACAACCCAAGCTTTCGCACCCGCAGCACGACCCTGTTCTTTCTTCGATGCCTCAGATTCAGTTGTGAGCATAATCACCGGCGTAAATTTTGTGTCTGGCCTTTGCTTCAGCTCTTTAAGTAAGGTAATGCCATCCATATTCGGCATATTTACGTCGCTGATGACCAAATGAACACGATTCCCGGCCAATTTGGATAATGCATCTTTACCATCATGAGCTTCGATCGTCTGATAGCCTGCTCCTTTTAAGGTCATACTCACAACCTGCCGAATTGAAGCCGAATCATCTACAACAAGTACCGTTTTGTTCATCACAGAGTTCCTCATTTATTCATTTACGGTTCTCAAAAGAAAGTAATGTCCGTGCTAGTCACCTTGCTTTTCACCTCAGTAACCTTGCCTTTGTGGCTTTCATGTTGTTCTATCATGGTGTAGTTCTTGGTCATTTTTTCCAGCCATTTTTGCGGGGATAATTCGCCTGCGATCGCATGATTGCTATCTTGTTTGAGCAGCTCTAATGAGTCACTGAGTTCTTTGAGATTGGTGCTGATTTGCTCTAATATTTGGCTTACTCGGTCTTGAAATTGCAATTTCACAATCACACTACTGATTGTTTCCTTCACCGAAAATGCATCTTCTTTTAACCGCTCAGACTGTTGCTGTAAGGTTTGTGCCATATCTTGGAAGTGGTTAATGACATAATCGATACGCTGCTCGGTTTGTTCCATTTGTTCACTCTCAGCCGCAATAGCCATTTCAGCCGTCTTAAATGTAGTATTAATCGCATCACTGACAACGTTCACTTTCTCCGTCATGCTGCTAGCGATCTCCCTTGAACGCTGTGAAAGGTTACGCACTTCATCGGCCACCACTGCAAAACCTCGACCGGCCTCTCCTGCTCTGGCTGACTCAATGGCAGCATTAAGCGCTAATAAGTTGGTTTTTTCAGCAATGCCCACCACATCGGTTGCCATTTTTTTTAAATCGACTGTGTATTGATCAAGGCTGCGCATTTCATCAAGCATATGCTCTCTTGTCTTTTGGCTTTCTCTAAGCTCATCAACCGCTTTAGAAAGCATGGCTCGACAACGCTCAATTTCGCTCATTAAATTACGCTCATCTTTTAAGGTTGAGCCTTGCGAGAAGGAGAGTGCTTGTGAAAGCTGCGTGACAAGATCACCAAATTGCTGGCTCAGTTGAGTAACAGAATCGGTAAGTTGCACATTGGCTAAATCAATATGACGAGACCACACTGGCAGAGATTGAGCAAAGAGAGGCTCTAAAGAATGATATCCATCCAGTTGGATCTCTTGTGTTTGAGAAAGGTGTTCAATCGTCTTTTTTTGAGCTTTGACTTGGGAAATGAAGGATTCGTAATTCCAAATTGCATAGCTAACACTAGCAAAAGTAACAAATAATAGAGCCCAAACACCAAAATGTGTTGGCTGTGGCATAAGAGCAACTATCGACAATAGCACTAAGGGCACGTAAACACGTACCAGCCTAATGAGGAGCATGATTTATTATCCTTTAGCCATAAAACACTGACGAAAGCTATGACGTTATGTAAGAAGTTGTTATGCAACGCCTAGAGCTCATAACTAAAGATAGGAAAGCTTGGAGGAATCTGCAATGTAGTCGGTAGATGTAATTTTACTTTTGTTGTGTTAGGTAATTTTAAACAATCCACTCTTATCAGCCAGAGTAACGATTGACTTTCGTTAAGTTCGGCTCAGTTAGTAACTTGAACTAAATAATGGGTGTTCTATTTGCACGCTATTCCATTCGCAAACACTAGAACACCCGTTTAAATTTCACTTGATCTATACGTTGATTATTAGATACATCATAAAGTTACAGATTGCTTTTGGTGAAGTGCATTCATCACCAACGCTTTGTTTACTAAATAATCGTTTAAACCCGCTTTACGTAGCTCACATGATGGGCAATCGCCACAACCATCACCAATAATACCGTTATAACAAGTCAGTGTTTCGTGTCTTATGAGTTCGAGAGCATCATGTTGATCCGCCAATGCCCAAGTTTCTGCTTTGTTTAGCCACATTAAAGGAGTACGAATGTTGAATGGGCGACCCATCCCTTGCACCAAAGCACTGTTCATCGCTTTAACAAAGTCATTTCGGCAATCCGGATAACCAGAAAAATCGGTTTCACAAACACCGGTAATCACCTCATCTGCACCTATTTGATACGCGTAAATACCCGCAAGGGTCAAAAACAGAATGTTACGCCCCGGCACAAACGAGTTCGGTAACCCATTCTCTTGTAACTCATGTGATACTGGAATATCGTCACGAGTGAGTGAACTGATCGCCAACTCATTGAGTAAGCTGACATCCATGACTTTATGTGCAGCTACACCTAACTTTTTCGCTAAGGTGCTGGCAACCTCAATCTCGAGTTTATGGCGTTGGCCATAATCAAAGGTGATGGCGTGCACTTCATCAAACTCTTTTAATGCCTGAACCAAACAGGTTGTTGAATCTTGGCCACCACTAAATACCACAACGGCTTTTTTCATTTTCCTCTCCTCAGGCAATACTTAAATATTTATGCGTTTGAATCGATAAACGCCAGTTCCTCGCAATGCATGTTTCAATGCACAATTGGGTTGCCCGCTCTTTCTGACTTATAGGCTGTAAAGCAATCACTGTTGAATCAGGAACTTGCGCTCGCAGCAATAACGTATCTAGCTGTTCAATATCTTTAGCCGTTGCGACGGGGTGCTTGATCTCATTTGCTCTTAACAGAGCTGAATCGAGTACAGGCAGTTTGCCCTTCATTGCAATTTTTGGTGACACTGTCACCCATGTATTTGCTGAGGTTTGAACCGGGAATGTGCCGCTGGTTTCAATTTGAATGTGACATCCGATTGCCTCAAATGCTTGCGCAAGTGGACGCAGATCATAAATACACGGTTCACCGCCCGTAATTACAATATGTTTAGCATGATAACCCTGTGTTTTATAGAGCGACACCATCTCTTCTGCACTGACTGAGCACCAAGTTGGGCTATCTTGGGTTTTGGCTAGCACATCATTGATTGGGCGTTCATCTTGCGGCGTTGCATCCCACGTCTGCTTTGTATCGCACCAAGCGCATCCCACTGGGCATTCTTGCAAACGAATAAAAACCGCAGGAACGCCGGTATGCACGCCTTCACCTTGAATGGTCTCAAACATTTCATTAATTTTGTACAACGTAAACTCAGCCTAACTCAATATCAAAAAATGCAGGTCGCTGACCTTAATAGATGCCTTGCCTTAGGTCAAACTAAACCCATCACGTGCGTAAAAATTTGACTAAATCAGTGGCGATCACATCTCAACTTGCATAAGCTGCTGGCTTTCTTCTTCACTTAATTTAGGTAAGTCATGTATAAACTCATCGCTTTAGATATGGACGGTACTCTTCTCAATAGCCAAAAACAGATCACAGCCAGAACAAAACAGGCTATAGCCAAAGCTCGTGAAAAAGGAGTTAGAGTTGTGCTGGCGTCTGGACGTCCTATTGATGGCATGCGCGATAAGTTGCAAGAACTGCATTTAAACTCAAATGAGGATTTTGTCCTTTACTACAACGGCTCAATGGTTCAAAACATTGGCAGTGGTGAAATTATTCATCACAAAATTATCGATGGCCGCTCTGCAAAATTAGTCGCTAACCTTGCTAACCAACTTAACGTGAATACACACGCCTTTAGCCAAGTTCATGGTCTGATCACGCCTAAAATCAGTGAATATACCGAGCTTGAAGCAAGAATCAACGGACTGCCGATCACGGAAATGGATTTTGAACAGCTTGAAGATGATCATCCCATCATCAAAGCAATGATTGTGGCAGAGCCGAGCTTGCTACAAAAAGCCATTGAACAACTTCCTTCGGAACTCTATCAGCAGTTTACCATTGTACAAAGTGCACCATTCTTTCTTGAATTCTTAAACACACAGAGTAATAAAGGCGTCGGTGTCAAAGCGATTGCCGAGCACTTGGGGATCGAGGCTAAACACATTATTTGTATGGGAGATGCTGAAAATGATCATCACATGCTGCAATACGCAGGACTTGGAATTGCAATGGCAAATGCGATGGAACAAACTAAGCAGCTAGCCGACTATATTACACTCAGTAATGACAACGATGGTGTGGCAGTTGCTATAGAAAAATTTGTACTCGGTGAGTCTCACGAATAGGCATTAAAGACGCCTCAGTCGAGGCGTCTTTAATCGGAATGTTGACTAAACAACCAGGTTAAGCACGGCATTTTCGCATGAAGCATGCAAAGATGAGCATGAGTATTGGCAAGCGGAGCGTCTCAACCATTAAAGAGAAAATACTGCTGTATGAAACGAGCGTGGCACCAAATAACACCACTTGATTGAGTGCTAATAACAAAATGATCATCAGCCACATTCGTTGAAGAGTGATGTGTAGTGGTTCAGTGTTCTTTGTCATAACTAAAGCCGATGCCGTCAGCAAAATGGCTAACCAAGCGGTGAAACTAGGCAAGGGCCAGATCATAGCCAGCAGTGCAACCGTGATCGTTAAACCCCACCATACCCCACGCGAACCCAGCAGTGTCCTGACGTCGGTATAAGATTGTTCATCTAAACGAACAATATGCCACGCGACCAGAGCGCCCAACAATCCACCTATCACCATATCGCTGATGAAGGCTTCCCCAATATAGAATTTGGCCAACATTAATAGCCCCATCAACACGATAAAACCCACAAACATTCGGTTGAAATCGAGATGATCAAAAGCTCGCAATAGTGATATCCCTACACCAAACCAAACTGCAATCGGTAAACTTGGAAAACCGTACCCGTAACTTTGGCAAAGTTCCAACAATGGTATATAGGCATGGGGTCTTGGTAATGCAAATCCTTGCTGAGCCACCAATGACAATAATGAACTCACGGTAACCACAAAAAATATCTTATAAACAGATTCTTTACCTAGATAACAGGCAATCACTGGAAACAAAACTATCAGCAATAAAGGATCCGTCAATTTGGTGATCCATACTGCGATTTGATAAATCGACGAACTCAGCGCATACGGCCATTCCGCGACCGTATTCTGCAATTTCATCATCCAGCCTAATTCGATTTGGTGAAACCGAGGCGCAGCAGAAACCAGATTCTCTACATAAATCACGGGTTGACTATCCGCTTCTTGATACATGGTTTTGATCCGATCCCATTGCTCAGGGTAACGATACTGACTTGCATCAATACGATACGGATCGATCAGCATTGCGCTAGCAACCTCGACACCATAATGAGGAGCAAACCAAATAGGCAACTCATGTCCATTACGGCTATTTTTTGACTCAAAAGCAATCACATCGGAATCACTGCGACAGCTGTAAACGACAGCCGTATCCGTATACCCCAACGTGCGCCCTACCGTTACAACAAGGCCCGTTTCTTCCCATGTTTCTCTTTGCGCGGCCAATTCTGGAGATTCACCGGGAGATATCGTCCCTCCTGGCAATGAAATCTGCTTGGTGATCACCTCGTTAACGAGCACGATCTTATGATCGGCTTTAACTAGGCATAGGGCACCACGAATATTATCTGGTAGCGTTACCGGTTGTTGAGCAACACCAACACTTGACCAGAACAACGACAGCAAACAGACACTCAACAATGAAAACTGTTTTAACACATTAAAAATCCATGATTATTATTATCGAATTACTTGCTATCGATTGACTTTCTTAACCAATGTATATGCGATGAAAAACCAGAACGTTGATAAAAAGACTGCGCTCCTTGGTTAAAATCCCACACTTCGACAAAGACTTGGGTAATACCGTACTCTTTCAATGTCTGTTCCATTTTTTGAAACAGCTGCTGTGCGATATGCTGCTGACGATATTGTGGCTCAACGTAAAGCTCATCAATACTGCCCATTGGTACCGCTTTGCTCACGCTTGAAATTAACTCGCAAAAGTGACCCGATATAAATCCCACAATTTGACTGTCTATTTTGGCAACGTAAACCAAACATTCCGGATCATCTAAATAACGAGCAATACTTTTTTCTTGTTCAATCTCTTCTGCTGTTTTGAAATGCTCAGGGCAAGCAAGGTGATGCTCATGATGAAGGTCATACATCAACTGATTCAGTTGCGGTAAATCACGATCACAAGCAGGAGTTATGATAACTAACGACATATTTCGCGCTCTGAATGAATAAAGCTTTGGCCGTGATTCTATAAGATAGTGATTAAAAAATATATCTTCATGCGTAGCGTTTTTGGTCGATTGAGCGCTAATTTCGTCTTAGAACTAAGACAGATGAACTAAGAGAAACAAATAAAATGCGGATTGCAAATTGGCAATAAAAACGCCTCATTCATCTGAGGCGCCTCGATTAATCGTCAACTATAGGGTAGTCGCTAGTGATGGAGCGCTTTTTCTAACTCACTCAAGCTCATTGGGTCATCAATTGTTGAAGGGACAGCATACTCTTCTCCATCGGCAATTTGTCGAATGACTCGACGCAGAATTTTACCAGAGCGCGTTTTGGGTAAACGATCAACAATTAACGCATGCTTAAAGCACGCTACCGCACCAATTTCACTGCGCACTTTGTTAACAAGTTCTTGTTCCAACTCGCGCTCATCCACCTTAACGCCATCTTTAAGCACCACCAACCCTAGCGGCAACTGCCCTTTCAGCTCGTCATACACTCCGACGACAGCACATTCGGCAACCGCAGGATGAGCACCGACGATTTCTTCCATCTCCCCCGTAGATAAACGATGGCCTGCAACGTTTATCACATCATCAATTCGCCCCATGATGAAGAGATAACCTTCTTCATCCAAATAGCCACCATCACCAGAAACATAGTAACCGTCAAATTGAGCAAGGTAACCGGACTCAAATCGTTCGTGATCACGCCATACCGTCGCTAAACAACTTGGTGGTAAGGGGCGTTTCAACGCCACAAACCCTTGTTGATTGGCAGGCATCACTTCACCTAGCTCATTGAGAATCTCAACCTGATAGCCAGGAATCGGTTTCGTTGCTGACCCCGCTTTAATTGGCATAGACTCAAGCCCTATCGGATTACCAGCAATCGCCCAACCAGTTTCGGTTTGCCACCAATGGTCAACTACTGGCTTTTGAGTGTGCTGCTCTACCCATTCAAGTGTCGGCGGGTCAAGACGCTCTCCGGCCATAAAAATAGTGGTTAAAGTGGATAAATCATAATGTTTGAGTAGATCGCCATTGGGATCTTCTTTTTTGATGGCGCGAAAGGCGGTAGGCGCAGAAAAAAGTACGTCCACCTTATACTCTTGGCACACTCGCCAAAATGCAGCCGGATCGGGTGTGCGTACCGGTTTACCTTCATACAAAATAGTGGTGCAACCGTGAATCAAGGGCGCATAAACAATGTAAGAGTGACCGACTACCCACCCCACGTCCGACGCAGCCCAAAAAACACCTTGTTGAGGCATATTGTAGATGGTTGACATGGAGTACTTCATCGCGACTGCATGACCACCGTTGTCGCGCACCACCCCTTTGGGTTTGCCTGTCGTACCTGATGTGTAAAGAATATAAAGCGGATCGGTCGCCAAAACCGGCACACAATCATGCGACGGTGCTTCTTTAACGGCTCGATTCCACTCTAGATCTCGCTCATTATTTAAGTCAGCCACATGCTCCGAGCGTTGTAACACCACCACTTTTTCCGGCTTCCATTTGCTGTCTAAAATGGCACAGTCAACTAAGGGTTTGTAGGGTAAAATCTTATTGATTTCGATACCGCAAGATGCCGTCATAATCACTTTCGGTTCAGCATCTTCAATACGTACCGCTAATTCATTGGGTGCAAAACCGCCAAAAACGACAGAGTGAATCGCGCCAAGCCGTGCACAAGCGAGCATCGCCATCACTGCTTCCGGGATCATTGGCATATAAATGATCACCCGATCGCCTTTAGCAACACCTTGCATTGCCAGCATTCCCGCCACTTTCGCTACCTGCTCTCGTAATTGTGTATAGCTGTATTGACGCTTTCTTCCGGTCACTGGGGAATCATAAATCAGCGCGGTTTGTTCACCTCGCCCCTCTTCACAATGATAATCTAGCGCCAACCAACAGGTATTGAGTACACCATCGGTAAACCAGCGTTCAATGCCATGCTCATCTTTTTGTAAGATAGTTTGGGGAAACTCAAACCACTCAATCTGCCGAGCTTGAGCCTGCCAAAATGATTCAGGTTCAGATTGAGCCCATTGATATTCCTTTAAATATGCCGACATAACATTTCCCTTAACATGATTTGAGGCTTAACGATGGACTCGCACCCAACCTTCCATTAACACCCGCGCGCTGCGGCTCATACTAGCTTTCTCTATTCCCCAATGACCCTCTCGTAAAACGGCTTTAGCGCCCACTTTCAGCGTACCGGATGGATGACCAAAAGTGACCGATTCTTTTGCTCCACCGCTCGCCAACATATTCACTAACGTCCCAGGGACACTGGCCGCTGAAGCGATGGCCACGGCGGCCGTTCCCATCATCGCATGATGCAGTTTTCCCATAGACAGCGCGCGCACCACAATATCGACATCGTTCGCCGATACCGCTTTACCACTGGATGACAAATAGGATTGTGCTTTTGCCACAAACGCTACTTTAGGTGTATGTTGGCGCAGTTGGGCTTGTTCAATATGCTCAATCAAACCCATTTTCACAGCGCCATAAGCGCGAACCGCTTCAAACATCGCCAAGGCATGATCATCATTGTTGATCGCCTCTTGCAGCTCAGTACCTTGATAACCGATGTCGTGAGCATCGATAAAAATCGTCGGAATGCCCGCATTAATGAGCGTTGCATTCAAGGTTCCCACGCCGGGGATTTGCAGTTGGTCGAGCACATTTCCGGTTGGGAACATCACACCGCTATCATCGGCAGGATCGAGAAAATCAACCGCAATTTCAGCAGCGGGAAAGGTCACCCCATCAAGTTCGAAATCACCACACTCTTGCACTTCACCCTGCTCAATTGGCACATGGATGAGAATGGTTTTACCAATGTTGGCTTGCCAAACGCGAACCGCCACAACACCGTTATTAGGGATCCGTTCTGGGTCGATAAAACCGCTGTGAATCGCAAATGGCCCTACCGCCGCAGAAAGGTTACCGCAGTTGCCGCTCCAGTCTACAAACGCTTTGTCTATCGAAACTTGGCCGAACAAATAATCCACATCGTGATCGGCTTGCTCACTTTTGGAGAGAATCACGGCTTTGCTGGTGCTAGAACTTGCGCCGCCCATGCCATCAATTTGTTTGCCATAAGGATCGGGGCTACCAATGACTCGCAACAGCAGTTGATCTCGCGCCTCTCCCGCTTGCTGAGCCTCTTTGGGTAAATCTTCAAGCCGAAAAAACACGCCCTTACTGGTGCCGCCGCGCATATACATCGCCGGAATTTTTAATGAGTTACTCACGTGATACTCCTTTATCCTTAGCGTCATTGAGCCAGAAAATCTTGCGCAAAACGCTGCAATACGCCACCAGCCTGATACACACTGACTTCATCAGCCGTGTCTAAACGACAAGTCACCGTAACCTTCTGCTGTTCGCCCTTATTTGCGCCTTGCGTACGCGTGATCACCAAGGTTAAGTCGACGCTCGGCTTAATATCTCCCACCACATCATAAAGCTCAGTACCATCGAGTTGCAGTGTGTGGCGGTCTGTTCCCGTTTTAAATTGCAGTGGCAGAACACCCATCCCGACTAAATTCGTGCGATGGATCCGTTCAAACCCCTCGGCAACAATGGCTTCAACTCCCGCCAAACGTACACCTTTCGCCGCCCAATCACGTGACGAACCTTGCCCATAATCAGCCCCAGCAATAATGATCAATGGCTGCTTACGATCCATATAAGTCTCTATCACTTCCCACATGCGGGTAACCAAGCCTTCAGGTTCAATACGCGCTAACGAACCTTGCTTTACTTTGCCCTCCTCTTGCACCATCTCATTGAACAGTTTGGGGTTAGCAAAAGTGGCGCGTTGCGCGGTCAGATGGTCACCACGATGCGTGGCATAGGAGTTAAAATCTTGCTCCGGAACGCCCATTTTGAGCAAATATTCCCCAGCGGCACTGGTCGCTAAAATAGCGTTCGATGGCGATAAATGATCCGTAGTGATGTTGTCACCTAAAATCGCCAAAGGTCGCATGGCTGACAACCGACGTTCACCCGCTAACGCACCTTCCCAATAAGGCGGACGACGGATATAAGTGCTCATGGGGCGCCAATCATAAAGTGGCTTTTGTTTGGCCATGTGCTCATCTAATTTAAACATCTGAATGTAGATTTGTTTGAACTGTTCGGGCTTAACATGACGCGCCACCACATCATCGATCTCTTCATCGGTTGGCCATAAGTCATTGAGGTAAATCGGCTTGCCTTGCGCATCTATTCCCAACGCGTCTTTTTCAATATCAAAACGAATCGTACCCGCAAGTGCATACGCCACCACCAATGGCGGAGAGGCAAGAAAAGCCTGTTTCGCATAGGGATGAATGCGGCCATCAAAGTTTCGGTTACCTGATAGCACAGCCGTCGTATAGAGATCGCGTTCAATGATTTGCTGCTCAATCATTGGATCAAGCGCGCCACTCATACCATTACAGGTGGTGCATGCATAAGCGACGATGCCAAAACCGAGCTGTTCTAGTTCAGGCAGCAGGCCAGCTTCCTCTAAATAAAGTTTGGCTACTTTTGAGCCCGGTGCAAAGGAGGTTTTGACCCAAGGTTTGCGAACCAAACCCAATTGATTAGCCTTTTTCGCCAGCAACGCGGCGGCCACGACATTGCGCGGATTACTGGTATTGGTGCACGAAGTAATGGCGGCGATGATCACTGCGCCATCAGGTAATTCGCCTTCTTTGGTTTGCCACGCCCCCGCAATACCGCGCTCGGTCAGTTCGCTTGTCGGCAAGCGGCGATGAGGATTCGAAGGCCCGGCTAAATTGCGCTGTACACTTGAGAGATCAAACTCCAGCACCCGTTCGTATTGCGCTTCAATCAAATCATCGGCCCATAAGCCGGTTTGCTTAGCGTACTGTTCAACCAAGGCTACTTGCTGTCCGTCTCGACCCGTGAGTTTGAGATAGTTGATGGTTTGCTCATCAATATAGAACATGCCTGCGGTTGCACCATATTCAGGTGTCATATTGGAAAGCGTTGCGCGATCGCCAATCGTCAATGCGCGAGCGCCTTCTCCGAAAAACTCCAGATAACAAGACACCACGCGCTGATTTCGCAAGAACTCCGTAATGGCAAGCACAATGTCGGTCGCGGTGATCCCCGCTTGGCGTTGACCGGTTAGTTTAACGCCGACAATATCGGGCAGACGCATCATCGAAGGGCGACCTAACATCACTGTTTCGGCTTCTAACCCACCGACGCCAATCGCCAGCACGCCTAATGAATCGACATGAGGAGTATGGCTGTCAGTACCGACACAAGTATCTGGAAATGCTAAGCCGTTTTTCACTTGGATGACGGGCGACATTTTTTCTAAGTTAATCTGGTGCATGATGCCATTACCCGCCGGAATAACGCTGACATTTTCAAAGGCGGTTTTGCACCATTCGATAAAGTGAAAGCGATCTTCATTGCGGCGATCTTCAATCGCACGGTTTTTTTCAAACGCGTCAGCTTCGAAGCCGGCATGTTCAACCGCGAGTGAGTGATCGACAATCAGTTGCGTTTCCACCACAGGGTTTACTTTGGATGGATCACCGCCTTGCTGAGCGATCGCGTCTCTTAACCCCGCCAAGTCCACTAAAGCGGTTTGCCCTAAAATGTCGTGGCACACCACACGCGCCGGATACCACGGGAAGTCGAGATCGCGCTTACGCTCAATCAGCTGTTTCAGCGAATCAACCAATGTGTGCGGCTCACAGCGGCGGACTAAGTTTTCCGCCAGTATTCGTGAGGTATAAGGCAGCCGATCATACGCTCCGGCTTGGATATCATTGACCGCTTCTCGTGCATCAAAATACTCCAGCGCGGTCACTGGTAATACTTTTTTGTATTGGCTGTTGATCGTTTGATGACTCATCAATTCCACCCATAAAACTGTCTATTCGAAACATTGTCTATTCAAAACATCGTCTAGCGAGCTAGGTTTTACCTACCATCAAACCATACACCAAAGGAGCATGGCTTGATTTCATCCCATTAACGCTGCTCTATTGGTATCCACTCTTGATGTTCAGGGCCGTCATAATCGGCACTTGGGCGAATAATTCGGTTATTAGCGCGCTGCTCAAACACATGAGCGGCCCAGCCAGTTAATCGACTCATGACAAAAATAGGGGTAAATAATGGCGTAGGAATACCCATAAAATGGTAGGCCGAAGCGTGGAAGAAATCCGCATTACAAAATAGGCCTTTCTCACGTTTCATCACCGCTTCAACACGTTCTGATACCGCGTACAAATGCGTATCACCCACCGCTTCAGATAACGCTTTTGACCAACGTTTGATCAATGCGTTACGCGGGTCACTTTCACGATAAATGGCATGACCAAAGCCCATAATTTTGTCTTTATTAGCCAACATTTGCAGAATATTGGCCTCAGCTTCGTCCGGTGTTTGCCAGCGTTCGATCATCGCCATCGCCGCTTCATTGGCTCCACCATGCAACGGGCCACGCAGTGTGCCAATCGCCCCGGTTACGCAAGAGTGAATATCTGACAGCGTAGAAGCACAGACGCGCGCGGCAAACGTTGATGCATTAAACTCGTGCTCTGCGTACAGAATCAATGAGCAATGCATCACCTGCTTATGCAGCTCGCTCGGTGCTTTTCCTGTCAGCATTTTTAAGAAGTAGCCACCAATGCATGCTTCGCTTTGATCTTCAGTGTCAATCCGGATGCCTTGGTGGCTGAAACGATACCAATAACAGATAATAGCGGGGAAAAGTGCCAACATCCGTTCGGTCGCACTCAACTGCTCAGCAAAACTGTGCTCAGTTTCAAGGTTGCCTAAAACTGAACAGCCAGTGCGCATTACGTCCATTGGATGTGTACTGGCTGGCAGCAGCTCTAGCGCGGCTTTTAACGGCTGCGGTAAACCTCGTAATCCCATTAAGCGGGTTTTGTACTGGTCAAGTTCACTTTGATTAGGTAAATGGCCAATCAATAACAGATGAGCGACCTCTTCAAACTGTGCATGGTTGGCAAGATCGGTGATGTCATAACCTCGATAAGTTAGACCCGTCCCCGTTTTTCCGACAGTACATAAAGCGGTGACTCCCGCGCTTTGACCGCGCAGACCTGCGCCGCCCAGTGGTGCGTTTGACATGTTGAACTCCTTTTCCTTTGTTTTTATTATTCCTTTGATGAAAAAAGCTCGTCGAGCTTATCTTCGTAATCGTGGTAATTGAGATAGTCATACAGCTCGCTACGGGTTTGCATGCTATCGAGCAAAGCTTGTTGGTTGCCCTGCTCTAATAAATGACGATAGACATTCTCAGCCGCTTTATTCATCGCACGAAACGCACTCAATGGGTAAAGCACCATATCCACTTTCACTTGAGCAAGTTCTGCACATGGGTAGAGCGGCGTCTGCCCAAACTCAGTAATGTTGGCTAAAATCGGTACTGACTTACCACAAGCTGCGCTTAACGCGGTGGAGAAACGATCGTACTGCTCAAGAGTGGTCATCGCTTCGGGGAAAATCATATCGGCTCCGGCCTGCACGCAAGCAATGGCACGTTCAATGGCGCTATCAATGCCTTCCACCGCTAACGCATCGGTGCGCGCCATGATCACAAACTCTGGGTTCACTCGTGCATCTACCGCGGCTTTTACGCGATCAACCATCTCTTGCTGGCTGACGATCGCTTTATTAGGGCGATGCCCGCAGCGTTTCTGCGCAACTTGATCTTCCATATGCACGGCAGCAGCGCCCGCTTTTTCCATCGCTTTGATAGTGCGAGCAATGCTAAATGCGCCGCCAAAACCGGTATCAATATCCACCAACAAAGGCAAATCACACGCATTGGTGATGCGCTCAACATCCACCAGCACATCATTTAATGTGGTGATACCTAAATCGGGCAAACCATACGAAGCGTTAGCGATGCCACCACCCGACAGATAAATGGCTTGGTGGCCTAAACGTTTGGCCATCATTGCGCAATAGGGATTGATCGTGCCGACAATCTGCAGCGGATCATTTTGTTGAACAGCGAGTCTAAATTTCGCCCCCTGACTTAAGCTCATGAGATTCTCCTAATCAGTCGCTTGGTTATCGCCCTTATTCAAGGCCGCTTCTATGCGTGGTTCTTGGTTTGCTTCATTGCAGGCATGATTATTTTCTGCCCACCGCCCTGTGGCTTACTCTTTTACTATCTGCTGTTCAATCAAGATTCGACTGCCCGAAATATGGCGTCGCATCAACATCTCAGCCAGTTCTTCATCGCCGTTTTTGATCGCTTGTAGAATGTATTTGTGCTCATCCAACGCCTCCTTCGGGCGTGAATGTGAGCGTGGCGATTGATAACGATACATGCGCAGTAAGTGATAGAGCTCATCACACAATAAAGTCACTAATTTATGATTACGGCTGGCTTTGATGATGCGGTAATGAAAGTCAAAATCACCGTGTTGATGGAAATAGGAAGCCCCTTCGACTTGCTCAATATGATTCGAATGTGTCGACAATAATGCCTCTAGCCCTTGTAATTCAGAGGGCGAAATGTTGCGCGCCGCTAACCTTGCCGCCATACCCTCTAACGCTTCGCGTACTGCATAAAGCTCCACCAACTTAGCGGGTGACAACTCAATGACTCGCGCGCCCACATGTGAAACACGTTCGATCAACCCCAAGCCTTCCACACGCATTATCGCTTCACGCAGTGGCCCACGGCTGACTTGAAAACGTTTGGCGAGTTCGGGTTCTGAAATCTTGCTGCCCGGTGCTATACGCCCTTCAACAATCGCCTCAATCAGATACTCCGTAAGGTTTTCCGATTTGGTGTTCTCTTTTTCTCGTTCAACAGCGTGTGATTTTGTATCAGTACTGTTTAGTGTTAGTGCACTATTCATCTTGTTATCGCTCACAGGTTGGATTCATGCTGAGACGCAAAGCACTCACACACTTATATGTGTTAACAATTATTAAAACTTATTGTTAAAATAGACCATAAAACCATCGATAATCAATAAAATTGTCGACATATTAGACTAATGTATAAGAAACTTAATGATTAAATTTGAACCAGAAGAAGATAAAACTCTGTGAGCTTGAAAAGAGAAAAGTGTCGATTTCGCAGATAGAATAAGCAGTGCAACCCATTACCGATGACACGGCCGTCACTTATGAATCTTTGCAAGAGAATCACGCACTCTCCTTTTGGTTACGCTCTCGCCTGCTCGTTGCTCTTATCTGGATGCATTGCTTACAACAGTAAACCGAAAAATCCGCGCAGCTACCCACTACTGAGTGAGGCGATCTATTCTGAAGATGATCTTTCATTGGCAGACAACCCAAATATTATTCGCACGGCAATAGAGCAGAATCAATCGGTTACGATCAATGACCTCAACGCGCTAACAAGCCAGTTACCTATTGTTTTTCCTGAATTAAATTTACACCTTGAGCAAGAACACTCATTTGATGCTCGCTTATTTCAAAGCGCAGTACAGCAACTTGTTGCTCAATTTGCTTGTGAATTGTACAGCAGCCAGCAAATGCCCGATTCGGTTCAAATGTGTGCAAACGATGGCCGTGTAACACCGAACAACTTAGGTTATTTGCCTTTCCAGCAAGGCAAGTATTTGGGGGAGCGTTTAACGGTTCATCGACATTCTCAACCGCAAGGTTCTCAATCGCAAAGTGTAGCGGTTGATCTCTATCTTAAAAGCACATCGGAGCGACCACTGAGTTCAATATGGGGCTCGACGCATACTTTAGGGCGGTTCCATGGATCGCACTTTTCATCGGACAGTGTGGTACTCACCGTCTACTTCGAAGGGCATGTGTTAGATGAGCGCCATCAATGGCAAGCCCAATATCCCGAACCTTTGATCTTTTTCTTGCTGCTGCCCAGTATCACGACCTTACTTCAACAAGGTAATGACGCCTCAGCTGCGCAATTTGCAATGAATAACACCCGATTGCTGCTCGTAGATAGTGAGACAAGGCGCTAACGAAGACTCGTCACACAACGCAGCAAAATAACGCCGTGAACTTTATGAACAAAAACGTTTTTATGCCCTATATTGTTTTTATCTACGCATTAGAGACAAACCTGTAACAGGTTATTAACTTAACGTATCTGCATTGGATCATTGATGCAGTCATGATAACAATGATAAGCACCCTATCTCCGCCTGTAGCATTCAATCACAAACGCTCCAAGGTAAAGATGAAGATGCGCCCTACATAAGGAACGTGAATATGTTTAAGCAGTTCAAACCAACCCTCACTGCATCCATTCTGGCTGCAACCTTTTCTATTAGCAGCTTCGCCGCTGATATTGAGAAACTTCACATTTTAGTACCCGGTGGCGCGGGTGGTGGTTGGGACATGACGGCTCGTGGTACAGGTGATGTACTGATGAAAACCGACATTGTCGGCAATGTGTCTTACCAAAACTTATCCGGTGGTGGTGGTGGTAAAGCGATTGCACACCTAATTGAAACCGCAGACCGCCAAGAAGATACCTTGATGGTCAACTCTACACCGATTGTTGTTCGTTCTTTATCCGGTGTTTTTCCACAATCCTTCCGCGATTTAACACCGATTGCCGCCACCGTTTCTGATTATGGCGCTATCGTTGCTGCGGGCGATTCAAAATACAAAACGTGGGAAGATGCGGTTGCCGATTTCAAAGACAACCCGCGTAAAGTGAAAGTCGCTGGCGGTTCTGCTCGTGGCAGTATGGATCACTTAGTCGCCGCAGCCGCTTTCAAAGGGCAAGGGTTGGATCCAAAAGAAGTTCGCTACATCGCCTATGACGCGGGTGGCAAAGCCATGGCGGCACTACTTTCTGGTGAAACACAACTGCTTTCAACAGGCTTAGGTGAAGTGCTTGAAATGTCCAAGTCTGGCCAAGTGAAAATTTTGGCGATCACCGCCCCCAAACGTTTGGAATCTGCCCCGAATATTCCAACATTAACTGACTATGGCAACCCAACTGTATTTGCCAACTGGCGCGGCTTCTTCGCGGCCCCAGGGATCAGCCAAGAGAAGATTGATCAGTGGAACGCAGCATTAGCGAAAATGTACACCACCGATGAATGGAAAGTGGTACGCGACCGTAATGGTTGGATCGATAACTATCAAGCGGATAAAGAGTTTTACGCCTTCTTAGAAGCCCAAGAAAAAGAGATGGGTGATCTGATGCGTGAGCTCGGTTTCCTGAAGTAAGGTCGCTAAGGGGACAGTTCCTTGCCTTGTCCCCGCTAGCAACACTTTTGCCGTGTGCAGTTATGCTCAATACTCCTTTGTTTATCAGGCAAATATGGATAGGAAAACCTTCATATACCTATCCCTTTGCCCTTAGTTAATCAATTCATTAACTCGCTGCTACACGGCTCTTTTCTCCCCTATTTCTACCATGGAGTTGGATATGTCGGATCTGCCAACCAAATTTTTCAGCAAAGAATATTTACTGTGCCGCGATCGCGTTGGCGCGTTGATCTTCCTTGTTCTTAGCCTTTGCTACGGCTATCAAACGACTCAAATACCGATGTTTCCCGGTGATGAATATGAACCGTTTAACGCCCAAACCTTGCCGACTCTGCTGACTTACGCTGGAATTGGCCTCTCTTTGTTGATGCTGGTGTTAGGGCAGCCCGATAAACAAAGCGGCGCGGTATTGCACTTCAACTGGAAATTGTTGATTGGTTTTTTAGTATTGATGGCGCTGTATGGACTTGGTCTAACCTATTTAGGCTTCGTACTGGCCACCAGTTTCTTTCTACTCGCTGGCTTTTATATTTTGGGTGAAAGACGCAAATCAGTGTTATTTGGTGCTTCTTTTCCCTTTGTCATTGCGTTTTATCTGCTGCTTACTCAAGGTTTGGACATCTACCTTGAGCCCGGCGTTATTTTCACACTCTGGTAGGAACTGATTATGTTAGATGGAATTTTACAAGGGCTTTCTACCGCCATGATGCCAATGAACATCTTCATGGTGATTGTGGGCTGTTTCGTCGGTACTTTTATCGGCATGTTACCCGGGCTTGGCCCTATTTCGGCCATCGCGTTGATGATTCCGATCACCTATGGTCTTGAACCATCTTCAGGTTTGATTTTAATGGCTGGCGTTTATTACGGCGCTATTTTTGGCGGCTCCACTTCCTCCATTTTGATTAATGCTCCCGGATGCTCAGCAACCGTGGTCACCGCGTTTGATGGCTACCCCATGGCGCAAAAAGGCCAAGCTGGTAAAGCGTTAGCCATCGCCGCTTACGCCTCTTTTACAGGCGGAACCTTGTCAGCGATTATGCTCTTGGTCGCAGCGCCTGCACTGGCCAGCGTGTCACTGAGTTTTCAATCCTCCGACTATTTTGCGTTGATGCTACTCGGTCTATCGGCGGTCGCTGCCTTTGCTGGAAAAGGACAAGTCCTTAAAGCATGGATGATGGTTGTTCTTGGCTTGATGCTCTCTACTGTTGGTATTGATAAAGGCGTAGGCGTTGAACGTTTTACCTTTGGCTTAACTGATTTAATGGACGGTTTTAGCTTCCTCTTGCTAGCGATGGCGACATTTGCATTAGGCGAGACATTAATGGGAATTTTAAAACCCGATAGTGATACGCGCTCTGATGAACAAAATAAACTCAGTAATTTAGGCAGTATGAAAATCACCAAGGCAGAATTTAAAGAAGCGGCTCCCGTTTCAATTCGTGCTTCCATTTTAGGTTTTTTCACCGGCGTGTTGCCCGGCGCTGGCGCAACCATCGCCGCATTTTTGAGTTATGGTATGGAGCGCAGCTTAGCGCCCAAAGATAAAAAAGAAGAGTTCGGTAAAGGGTCTTTGCGTGGGCTTGTTGCACCAGAGTCTGCCAATAACGCCGCCTCTAGCGGATCTTTTGTTCCGCTGTTGACACTCGGCATTCCCGGCTCTGGCACCACAGCGATCATGCTTGGAGCCCTGCTCTCTTACGGCATTCAACCTGGCCCTCGTTTATTTGTTGATCATCCTGATGTCTTTTGGTCTGTTATCATCTCAATGTATCTCGGTAATATTGTACTGATCATCCTTAACTTACCGCTTATTCCTTATATTTCAAGGCTATTGGCGGTACCAAGAACCGTATTGCTGCCGATGATTTTGTTCTTCTCAATCACCGGTGTTTATTTGGTTTCGTTTAACACAATGGATGTTTACGTGATGCTGCTTGTCGCGATGGGAGCGATTGCTCTACGGTTAGCCAACTTCCCACTGGCACCACTGCTGCTTGGCTTTATTTTGGGTGGATTAATGGAAGAGAACCTTCGCCGCGCGTTGATGATCAGCGATGGGGAGTTAAGCTTCTTATGGGAACGTCCGATCACTTTCGTGTTTACCGTGCTTGCAGTGGTGATGTTGACTAGCCCACTTGTGGTGATGCTGGCGAACAAACTTCGCTCTTCACCGACCAAAGCCGTTGAATAACAAGAGATTGTATCAATAGAAACTCATCCAACCATACAAAGACCTAGCGAAAATGCTGGGTCTTTGCTTTACTATGCACTTCAAATTTTTCCAATGTCAGCGATTGTCATGTCGTTCATCGTACCTATCTAGGAGCCTCCATGACGGATAGACACTCTTTAATCATCGTTGAAGATGATCTAAAACTCAGAGAAATGTTAACAGAATACTTTGAAAGTCAAGATATTAGCGTCATTGCCCTTGCTGAAGGTGCCAAAGCGAGCGCGGTCATTTTAGAGCAACAACCAGATATCGTGTTACTGGATTTAATGCTACCCGGTGAAGATGGGCTGACAATTTGTAGACAGATCCGTCCTATGTACAACGGTAAGATATTGATGCTGACCGCCAGTGATGACGATTTTGATCACGTTGCAGCACTGGAAATTGGTGCCGATGATTTTGTGACAAAGCCGATTAAACCACGCGTCTTGCTTGCAAGAATGCGTATGCTACTGCGCAGAGTCGACAACGAGCCAATTCAAACCGCGAAAACCGTGCTTGAATTTGGGGCCTTGTCTCTCAATCAATCTCGACATCTTTGTGAAATGAATGGTGAGGCCGTAGCGATGACCGACAGCGAATTCGACTTGCTGTGGCTACTGGCATCAACACCAGATCAAGTCCTATCACGGGATGTATTAACCAAAGCGTTACGCGGGATTGAATACGATGGGCTTGATAGAACCGTCGATAACAAGATTGTCATTTTGCGTAAAAAACTCGGTGATGATTCTTCCACACCGAAACGCATTATTACGGTCCGAGGGAAAGGATACCTTTTTGTACCAGACACGTGGTAATGACCACGTATTTTAGAAGAAACCTGTATGCGTCGTATCTACGTTGAATCTTTTGTTGGTTTATTGCTCTTTTTTTTAGCGACACTCATTACCATTGAACTGGTCGTTTACCAGCTTGGTACTGACTACGATTACGTACTTGAAGATTATCAAGCTGAAGCATTTCATGACTTGGTCACTCGTATTTATCAGCATGAAGGTGAAGCCAACACCTTAAATGTACTAAAAGAATATGCCGATAAAACACGACAACTGATAGAGACGCATACTGAAAAGACCTTACCCTCAGATGTGCGAGCGTTTTTCTTTACCACCGCCCCCAGTGCCTACACCTACTACGATGATGACCGTTTTTTATGGCTGCGCCTTACGTCCACCTCACCAATTTACAGCTTTAAACCCGATGAAGAATCACCACTGAGGCAAGCCATTTTCTTCGCAGATAATCTCTCACTTTTGCTGCTTGTCGTTGGTTTTGCACTGTACTGTGTGTTGCTGATCTGGTTCATCAGTCGGCGAGTGCGTGAATTGGAAAAAGTGACCTTAGCCTTTGCCGCTGGTGATCTGACCGCTCGCGCCTCCATCAAAAGCGGCGATAAAGTCGGCTCTTTAAACAAAAGCTTTAACTACATGGCGAGCAAAATTTCCGCTTTGGTGCTCAGCAATAAAGCGCTGAGTAATGCCGTGGCTCATGAGTTACGCACTCCTATCTTTCGGATCCAATGGCAAGCAGAAATGTTGGCCGATGAATCTCTGACATCAAAACAAGCGGCGAAAGTCGCCAGTATCATCGAAGATACCGAAGAGATGGAAACGATGGTCGATGAACTTCTTTACTACGCGAAAGTTGAAAGGCCAGAAAACGAACTCAATATGCAGACAATTCAGCTCAATTACTGGCTCGAACCGATACTAGATAAATGGCGCAGCAACAGCGTAGTCGAGATCCAGTTGCTACCATTAGCACAAGTCGCCACTTTACAGGTCGATCCATACCTTCTCAAAAGAGCTCTGGATAATTTATTAGGTAATGCTCAGAAATACGCCAAAAGCAAAATAGCCGTTGAAACCTCCGTGATCAACGCAGGTCAAGCAGTGCAAATTGATATCCATGATGATGGAGAAGGGATTGACCCGCAGCACTGGCCATTCATTTTTGATGCTTTTTACAGCGCGGATCTCTCACGTGGAGAGCGACAATCAGGCTTCGGATTAGGCTTGGCCATCGTCAAACAGATCGTTTTACGCCACAGCGGCCAAGTATCGGTGGCTAAAAGTGTGTTCGGAGGCGCTTGCTTTACTCTTGTACTACCCGTGGTGGGCGTTTAAAATTCGGCCACTTAAGAGAATCCGTGAACCGACGTCATTGATTCTCTTTTTAACATGAGGGTGCGGGGCAAAGCTATTTTACGTCTACACGTAATTCACTCATGCCCATTGTCATAGTCATTCATTATTAGGTTGTTCATTTTATGAAACCAGGTCGTACGGGTATAAAGCGTCTGTTTTATGCCACAGGTTATTCAATACAAGGGCTGAAAGCCGCGTGGCTAAACGAAGCCGCTATTCGACAAGAAACTGTCACTTCAATTTTGTTGATTACCATTACTTTCTTTTTGCCTGTCACTAAAATTGAGCAAATCATGATGATTGGTTGCTTAGTCTTAGTTGTGATTGTGGAGTTGATGAATTCCGCCGTGGAAGCCGTGGTTGACCGCGTCGGTAGCGAATGGCACGAACTCAGTGGCCGCGCCAAAGACATCGGTTCAGCTGCCGTACTGATCGCGTTGATATTTTCAGCATTCACATGGATGTTTATTCTGTGGCCTTATTACTTTTAGCGTATCATTTTGGCGCGCGTTAATGGCTCATTGCTTTATAACGGCCAACCAGTTGTAAAAAAGCCAGCAGAATCATAGAACAAACGACTGCTGGCTATGTCGATTTAGGAATGGTTTGGATAATCTGTATATCCCTTAGTACCTCCACCAAATAAGCAACTTGGATCAAATGCCGATAATGTACGGTTCATTTTCAAACGCTCGACTAAGTCTGGATTCGCAATAAAGGGACGCCCAAATGCGACTAAGTCGGCGTAGCCATTTTCCAAGATTTGGTTTGCTCGCTCAACGTCATATCGGCCTGCAACAATAATGGTATTGGTGAACAGCTCACGTAAATGTCGGCGAAAATCTTCAGGGATTTGTGGAGCATCATCCCAATCAGCTTCTGACAAATGCAGATACGCAATACCGAGTTTCTGTAATTGCTCCGCCGCTTGTAAAATCGTTGGGACGATATCTGGGCAGTTCATATCTTTAAATGTGATGTAAGGCGCCAAGCGAACTCCAACTTTGTCAGCGCCAACCTTATCAATGATTGCACTCACAACTTCCATAAGAAAACGCAAGCGGTTTTCTCTGCTGCCACCATATTGATCAGTGCGATGATTCGAATTGGTTCGCAAAAACTGATCGATCAAATAGCCATTACCACCATGAATTTCGATGCCATCAAAGCCAGCCGCAATCGCATTGTGTGCAGCATTAGCAAAATCGCGTACCACTTGGTTAATCTCTTGCAATGTCATTGCTCTTGGTTCAACGCATTCCATCATCTCACCGGCACTCCCCGGCTGTGCAATCCAGACTTTGGTATCGACTGGAGCAATAGCTGAAGGAGCCATCGGCTTTTGACCTTGTTGAAAAACAGGATGCGATACTCGCCCTACATGCCATAGCTGATTCACTATTTTTCCTCCGCGATCATGCACGGCTTGAGTGACCTGCTGCCAACCCACTATTTGTTCTGGCGTGTATATGCCAGGAGTAAATGAGTATCCTTGGCTATCGTCTGATATTTGTGTTGCTTCAGTAATAATCAGACCAGCACTCGCTCGCTGAGCATAATATTGCGCCATGATGTCGTTGGGAACATTACCCGGTTGACTTGTCCGAGCCCGCGTCATCGGAGCCATTACCAGCCGGTTATTCAAAGAAAGTGGACCGATTTGTGTCGGGGAAAATAAGCTACTCATCATTCAATCGCTCTGTATTGGGTTGTTATCCATAGGCTATAACAAAAGAATCACTAAATAATCTAGCTATAATTAAAAAGAGTATTTAGGATTACTTAACAATAACTGCGATATAGAATCTTAATGAACAAATTATTGAACATGGAGGTCTTTGTTGCCATTGTTGAGCAACAAGGGTTGGCGGCCGCCGCAAAAGCCATCAATATGTCCGCCGCTTCAGTCACACTAAAACTGCAAGAGCTTGAACGCCACTATGGCGTGAAATTGCTGCAAAGAACCACACGTAAAATTGCATTGACGGAAGCCGGCGAACGTTTCTATCCATTATGTTTACAAACCTTAGCCAACATCACTGAAGTCGAGTCTTCGCTATTCGCCGAGAAAACACACTTGGAAGGCAATATAAAAATTTCGGCACCCAAAGATCTCGGGCGACAACATTTATTGCCACTGCTCGACTCCTTCTTAGCAAGGCATCCTAAAATTGTGCCTCAGATTACCTTTAGTGACAGTGTGTTAGGGATATATGAAACAAAACTTGATTTGGTATTGCGTTACGGCACACTCAAAGATAGTCAATTGGTTTCCAGAAAATTAGCAACAAGTCGCCGCGTTCTTTGTGCCTCACCCGCATATTTAGCGTGTCATGGTCAACCGACACACCCAGAGGATCTCAAACAGCATGCTTGCTTGGGTATGCTACGCAAAAGTGAATCATTAACGCGTTGGTCTTTTCTTAAAGGAGATGTCGTTCAAGATATCCTGATCAAACCATCACGTTTGTCTAATGATGGCGAAGTGATTCGTCAGTGGGCACTCGAAGGCGCAGGTATTGCACTCAAATCACAACTCGATATTCAACCCGACCTCAATGCTGGGAAACTCGTTCTTCTCTTGGAAGATTATCGGCAAAGTTTTAGTTCACACGATTTGGCCACAGGATCGGACTTGCATCTGCTCTATCCTAATCGTGATCACCAACCGTCACGTATCAAAATATTGATCGAGGAGATTGTGCGCTATTTTGAAAAACGTACGCTTCCTACTGGGCAATAGCAAAAGAGCACCGATAAAAGCGCTCTTTGTTTATTTTATTTCGACAATTTTCGGCGATTAAATGTCGAAAATTGTATTTCTGCTCTTAGGCGGCTATTTCTTATTCGCGTACTTCATTGAGTCCAACGCGACAGCGAAAATAATAATGCCGCCTTTAATGATGTACTGCCAGTAAGGGCTCACGCCAATGTAGGTCATACCATAGTTGATCACAGTGAAGATAAGCACACCCGTGACCACACCCGCAATGCTTCCGACACCGCCAGCAAATGACACGCCACCCACAACACAGGCTGCAATCGCATCCAACTCGTACAGGAAGCCAAGGTTATTGGTCGCACTGCCGATACGGCCAGCTTCCAACATACCGCCAAACGCATAGAACACACCCGATAAAGCATACACTTTCAGTAGCGTCAATGGCACATTAACACCAGAAACTTTTGCGGCTTCTGGGTTACCACCGACCGCGAAAATGTTCTTACCAAAAACGGTCTTATTCCACAAAATCCATGTAAAAATAATCGCGATAATGGCGTAGAAGGTTATGTACGAAAACCTAAAATCTCCAAATCGAATAAAACCTTGAGTGAATGAAGAGAAACGCTCATCAAAACCTGCAATTGGAGATGCACCCACCGAATCGTAGTAGAGAGAGTTAATCCCGTAGACGATGATCATGGTGCCTAATGTGGCGATAAACGGCGTTACTTTTAAATAAGCAACAATCACACCGTTCACTAAGCCGATGATCGCGCCGATCGCGCACACACAAAGAATCACAGCCACAATCGGTACGTCACCAATGCTGGGGAATACTTTGTTGACGTTATCAATTGATTGTAAAAGTGTTGCCGAAATTACAGCGGCTAAACCCACTTGACGCCCAGCAGAAAGGTCGGTTCCTTGCGTTACAATCAGCCCCGCCACACCCAATGCAATAATAACGCGTACTGAAGATTGCGTTAATATATTACTAAAGTTGCGTAAACTTAAAAATGATGGCTCCTGAATAATAATAATTGCCAGAAGAATAAATAGAACCGCATAGATCGCACCTTCCTTTAGGTGCTTCATTGCAAATGTTTTAACTGAATCCATAATAATTTCCCTAGAGGTAACGAGAGGCCAGCTCTAATATTTCATTCTGTGAAGTGTCTTTAGTATTAACGATTCCCGCAGCTCGGCCATTACTCATCACCAATATTCTGTCGGTAATGCCTAACAACTCTGGCATTTCGGAAGAGATAATAATAATCCCTTTATTCTTTTTCGCTAATTCCAATATCAATTGATAAATTTCAAACTTTGCTCCGACATCAATACCCCGAGTCGGCTCATCAAGCATTAATATTTCTGGCTGAGTTAACAACCAACGGCCAATAATGACTTTCTGCTGATTACCACCAGACAAAGAACCGATTGATGTTTCATGAGAAGGTGTTTTTACACTCATGGAGTCGATTACCCACTGTGTATCACTCCTCATTTTTTTATTACTCAGTAAACCTAATTTGGTTTTGTATTCATCCACATTGGCAACCAAAGAGTTAAAGGTAATATCTAAATTACTGTAAATGCCGGTTGAACGACGCTCTTCTGTCACCAACGCAAAACCACTATTGATCGCTTCATGTGCATCACGGTTTTTCATCTCTCGGCCATGTAACATAATGTGGCCGTTACTACGCTCACGAACCCCAAAAATGGTTTCCACAATATCAGTGCGTCTTGAACCGACGAGCCCAGCCACACCTAAGATTTCACCTTCTCTGAGATCAAACGAAATATCCTGAATAGAGGGTTGGTTCAGTGCTGTTAAATTTTTGATTTCGAGGATAATTTCTTTTGGCACATTGGTCTTTGTGGGAAAGCGCTGTGTTAATTCACGGCCAACCATCATCGAAATGATTTTGTCCATATCGAGCCCTTTCAACGGCCTCGTATCAACCCATTGCCCATCACGCAAGATGGTTATCTCATCACAAATAGTAAATATTTCTTCCATTTTGTGAGAGATGTACACCACGCCACAGCCTTTTTCTTTCAACTTGTTAATGATAGTAAAAAGATGCGATACCTCTTTTTCAGTCAAAGAGGACGTGGGTTCATCCATGATCACAATGCGCGCGTTATAAGAAAACGCTTTCGCTATTTCGACCATCTGCCTTTGTGATACCGATAATTTAGCCACTTTAATTTTCGGGTCTATATCAATATCGAGTTCATCAAAGATCTCTTTGGTATCGCGATACATTTTATCGTGATCGACAAAGAGTCCTTTCTTTGGGTAACGCCCTAGCCAAATATTATCCATTACAGAACATTGTAATACTTGGTTAAGCTCTTGGTGGACCATGGAAACACCCGCTTCCAAAGCTTGCTTAGACGATTGAAAATTCACATGTTCGCCTAAAAATATAATATCACCTTCGTTTTTATCATAAATTCCAAAAAGGCATTTTAATAGCGTCGACTTACCTGCACCATTCTCTCCCATTAACGCATGAATAGAGTGTGGTCGAACTTTCAAATTAACTTTATCTAATGCCTTAACCCCGGGAAACTCTTTACTCACTCCTGTCATTTCTAACAGAAATTCATGCTCTTGATTTACCATGGCATCACTTATTTATTCTTTGATTAATACCATTCAATATTAAATAAAATTTAATCAGCAATTATTTATTATTGATTGTATAAACACCCTATAAGTTAGGGAGTAAAGGGGGAATGACTTCCCCCTTGAACTTTAGGTTACTCGAGTGTCGATTTATCCACACCAACATAAGGAACACGAACAATCTTATTGGCCATTTCCCATTGAGTGCCTTCGGTTGCAGCTTTGCCGTTGGCTAAATTACGTGCAAGTTCAAATGTCGCTTTGGCTTGTGAATCTGCATCATTAAGCACAGTGCCTGCCATGTCGCCAGATTTAACTAATGCTAATGCTTCTGCTAACGCATCAACACCGAATACTGGTACTTTCGTACCCGCACCACGTAACGCTTCAATCGCACCCATCGCCATACCATCATTATTGGCAATCACAACTTCGATTTTGCTGCCGTTGGGGCCAGATAACCAAGCATCCATTTTATCTTTTGCCATGGCGGTATCCCACATACCAGTATCCATGTGTAGCTCTTCTGTTTTGATGCCATTTTCGTTAATCGTTTTCACAGAATAAGAAGTACGAGCTTCCGCATCTGGGTGACCTGGTTCGCCTTTCAGCATTACATATTGCAGTACACCGTCACCGTTTTTATCCCAAGCAGGATTGGCTTTCCAGTGTTGTGCAATGAGATCGCCTTGGATGATGCCCGACTCTTTTGAATCTGTACCCACATAATAGGCTTTGTCATATGAAGCGAGCGCTTTAGCACTCGGTTCTTTGTTGTAAAAAACGATAGGAACATCATCCATTTTCGCTTTTTGAATAATACTTGGTGCAGCTGCAGGGTCGACAAGGTTGATCGCCAGTGCTTTCACACCACGAGCCAACATGACATCCACTTGGTCATTTTGCATTGATTGGCTGTTTTGTGAGTCATTCATCAAAACCTTGGTGTTGCCGTCATTATTTGCCTGTTTTTCAATCGCTTGGCGAACAACTGACATAAAGTTATCATCGTACTTATAAACGGTCACACCGATCGTTGTGTCAGCCATGACTTGAGTGCCGAAACTCATACCAGCCGCAAGCATGGCTAAAGTAGTTAACTTTCTCATTGAACAAGTCCTATTTGTTAGTGTTGTTATTACGTTGTGTAGGGGGAGAAACGTTAACTCTGAGAAACAGCAGTGAAAACGTTTACCTTTCAAAGTATAGTAGTAAAACAAACAATTAATGTGAACCAGTTAAAATTTCAGTTTTGAAATCGCATTTTCATGCGGTTTCTTGTGAATAGTTTGATAACTATTGCAAAACTAAGTAATCATACGTAACGCAATGTAACATCGAGACCTATTTCTCTTTTTAAAAGTGCGATCCACCACGAAAGAGATCATACCTCTCAAAACACCAGATGTTAACGTTTACACTTGCGAGTTTCCAATATGCAATAGATTTAACTTTCATTTGACTGCTCACAAAGTGTAGATGAGGCTTGTTACATACGCCTGCAATTTATTCGCGTATTTTTACGCCATATCGGGTCTCGATTTACCAAACAGCACCACGACTTTTAATTAATGAACTCTTACATTGTCATTTTTATTATTGGCATATGCCAATAATAAGGTGTATTTTAAATACAAGAACCAGATAAACTTTAGGAGCCATGATGATTTATGCCATCCCTTGTGATCAAAACTCGCCTTTTAATCACTTTGCCAAAGCGCCTCAATTGATGATTGTGGACGATACCACCGCCACTAGCCAACGTATTGACGTTACTAAAACCGAGGGCAGTTGTGGCCACAAAAAACAGCTACTTGCACTGCTAAGAGAGAATAGAGTGGACGCTGTTATCGTCCGCAATATCGGACAAAATATGTTAGAAGCAATTTTAGAAAAGAAGATTGAGGTATATTACGCACCAAGAGGCAGCCAATTAACATCACTTCATCCAAACCATCTTCTGCCCGTCACCGACGTCTCTTTTGGCAAGCCTTCAGCCAATAAATCGAAGAAACGTTGTGCTAGTCAATGTGGATCGAAGAAAGTGGATAAACATAACAAACTGGCACCCAGAATGCTGTCACCAACTACCATAGAAGCGTTGAAGAAAGTGCTGAAAGTAAAAGCGATTGTCGAGGGAAAATAATGACTTATGTTATAACCTTTGCGTTTTTTATTGGCATTATTGTCTTGATGGCGATCGGTGTTTTGTTTCGCCGCCGCTCGCTGCAAGGCAGTTGTGGTGGGTTAGCAAATATCGATATTGAAAGAGAATGTAACTGCGTAGACGTTTGTGATGAGCATCAGAAGGTGTTGTATCAAATTCAAGAACCTGATCACGAGCGTTAGCGCTCAACCAACATCAACGCATGACCTTCCACCAAGCAAGTCGCGACTTTCGCTCTTGCTTGGTTAACGATATTACCAAAGGTTTGTCGCGATATGCCCATCTGCGTAGCCGCTTGTAATTGGCTAAGCCCCTCTTTATCAGCCAAACGCAACGCTTCAAGTTCTTCTGGCAGTAAATCTACTGTGTTCAATTCAGATAATTTGACACCGTTGGGTTTGAAGCATGCATACGCCACTTGACCACAAACACGACGAATTTTTTTGGGTCTTGCCATTTTCTTCTCCTAATCATTTAAAAACAGTTTGGTGAACTTATGAACATTCAGCCTCCCCTACAACATTGCCACTGCGCGGTGTGTTGTGCCCCGTTCTTTTCTGAAACGCACACACTGCAATTTAACCAAACAGAAACGGGGAGAGTATGCGCACAGATTGTAGCAACAGAAAAGATGCAAGGCTATCAAGGGGTCATGCAGGGTGGACTTATCAGCACCTTACATGATGCGGCCATGACACATTGTCTGTTTGCACAGTGCATTTATGCGATGACAGCAGAGCTAAACGTACGTTATCTGCACCCTATTCCACTGAATGTACCGTTGCAAGTCGAAGCGCATCTTATCAAACAAAAACGTCACATTTACTATCTGTGCAGCACCATTTTTTATGATGGGCTTCCCTATTCTACGGCCAGTGCAAAGTTTATGTGCAAAGCCGAGTAGCTTGAGTGCTACAGTCATTAGGGTGCTGGCTTAGCGTAAACTTCGGTTGAGTCACGCTTTCATCCTCCTTATACTCACTCATCATTTCTTTATTATCTTTCGTTATGAAAATTATCGCAGTAACTGCTTGTCCAACAGGCATCGCGCACACCTATATGGCCGCAGACGCACTCAAAAAAGAAGCGAATAAGCGTAATGTCTCAATTAAAGTCGAAACCCAAGGCGCAATGGGTGTCGAGAACCCACTGACAGTGGCAGATATTGTCAACGCGGATCTGATCCTCATCGCTTCAGATATCGACATTGAACAGCGTGAACGTTTTGTTGGTTGCAAAACGGTTCAGGTGTCCATTGAAGAAGTGTTGACGAACGTGCAATCTGTTTTAGATCGTTATTTGTAACCGCCGATGATCACAACGCGCATCACCTTTGTTTTAAAAGCAGGCGGTCTGGTCAGCTGGCAATTAAATGAATTGAAAGATCTCAACCGCCATTTTCGCTCGGTGGTGGTGCTGTTTAACATCACGCGTGACAACAAGGCAATGCTCAACCATATACTGCAAGTGTTAAGCCTTGGTTCAAACCCGGGAGATGTATGCCAAATTGCCATTGAAGGGCTCGACGCCGAGTTGGCCTGCATGGTGATGACAGAGTATTTGCGCGAGCACACACTGCTTATTTCAACATCGCACAAACAAAATGCCAAAGCGGAATTGGCGTTTGCCACCCACTCTGCTTTTCAACTGCCCTTTTCGCTACAGTGGCATTACGCCACATTAGGCTCAGTGGTTAGCAAATCAGAGGCACTCGACACGATTGCTAAGCAGATCATTCCCACGCATTGTCATGATATTTTGTATGCGCTGGAAAAAAGAGAAGCAATCTCTCCGACCATTATTGGCCGTGGAATAGCGCTACCCCATATCATTCACGCACGAGTTGCCCAGCCAACACTGGCGGTTCACTGGTTAACAAACCCGCTATCATGGTCAGAAAAATCCGGCGATGTGTCGCTGATCATCACCTTATTACTGCCGACATCAGCGCCGCGAACCGTAATTAAACCGGTCACGCAGTTAACTCGTTGGTTGCTGGAAGAGGAACATCGTCAATGGCTACTTACGGCAAAAAGAGAAGAAACCCTTAAAGCCATTTTGCTGCACGTGATGGCTAAGCCGTGCGACCCAATACAAAATGAATAGCTTTATTGCGACAGAGTTCGATATTCAGATGGAGTCATACCCGCTTTGCTTTTAAATACGCGGAAAAAATAATTCACATCTTGAAATCCACAGCGCGTGGCCACTTCGGCTAAACGAAAGGTGTATTTCTTCAACATAAATTTTGCCCGTTCAATTCTTACCCAAGTGATGTAATCAGCAAGAGTCATGTGTCCTTGTTGGCGAAACATGCGCGATAAATGGTTGGCAGAGATATTAAACCGCTGTGCGATGCTGTCACGGCAAATATTGCGATGAAAATTTTCTTGGATATAGATGCAGATGCCTTGATATAAATCTTCACTGCGCTTTTTAGGAGAAGCGGTCGGTTGATCAAGCATTGTGGCGCTGTAACTCAACAGAGCCAACAACAAATGTTCGTCCATTGGGCTTTTCTGAGGCTCACGTGCTAATGCATTTAGCCCTTCGAGCATGTGATCAATCGCGTGCCCAGTACGCGTTGGGATACTGTGTTTCTGAACATCATAAAAACCACTCTCGCCTTTGTGTTTACTGACCAAACTAAACCCCATTTGACGACGGCCAAATAGCAAACTCAAGACCGAACAGCTCTCTTGCCAATCGGGTTTATTCCAGCAGTTCGGGGGTATATAAAGCGCATCACCAGATAAGATGTTGACCTTACTAATACCGTGTTCAATCTCTTCGATTTCGTTGCTATACACGCCGCTTAAAACCAATTCTAGACGAGGGAAATTGACTTGGTAACTGAACGCTGGCGGCGTTATTTTGTCCCCAGCAAACCATATTCGATTAAAACTTTCTCGCTCCGAGAGCAGCACTTCAATCACATTTTTAAATACTGGGATCACAAAACTCACCCTATACCCATCAATAAAACGAGGCAACTATAATCCAATACTTCATGGATCACCAATTATTACGCATTCGATAACTCCGCTCGAAAAAGCAAAATAATCAATTTATCCAATTGAATTAAAATAAAAAATCAATCACAAATTAAAATTATCACCTTAAAACCAAAATAAGAGCCTGATCACGTTTGTAGCCACAGGTTACAATAATCCAGTAAATGCCAGTTTCGTACACTACCACTGTTCACCCGAGGCGCTCACAATATCTCCAACAAAAAGCGCGGTGCGCAATAACAATATCCCCAAACAGTTTGAAGTTGCAGCCAACATGGCTCAGTTCTAAGTGCGAAGGGGATAAAAACCATATAGGGGACGAAACATGATCACTCAACTCATTAATGAGAACTTGATCCGGCTTGATTTGAAAGCAACATCAAAAGATGGCGTTTTCTCAGAGCTGGTCGATGTACTGTTAGAACAAGGACGCATCAGCGATAAATCGCAGTTTTTAGCCGATATCTATGCTCGTGAAGAGCTTGGTAACACTGGATTTGAAGATGGTGTCGCACTGCCTCATGCCAAAAGTTCCGCCGTTATCTCGCCTGCAGTTGTGATAGGCATCAGCAAAAGCGGTATCGAATATGGCGCGGAAGATGGCTTGCCTTCTAAATTATTTTTCATGATAGCCTCTCCTGATGGTGGTTCAAATCATCATATTGAAGTGCTGGCAGAGCTCTCTTCCAAGCTGATTGAAGAAGGGTTCATTGAACGTTTCTTAGACGCAAAAACAGAGCAAGCAGCGCTAGATTTGTTGCTACAAAAAACCGAAAAAGCAACCGATGTTGAAGCCAATAAAGGCTTTTTGATTGGCGTAACGGGCTGCCCAGCCGGTGTTGCACACACTTATCTTGCCGCTGAAGCGCTGGAAAAAGGGGCCGCCGCGATGGGTTATCAAATTAAAGTCGAAACCAACGGTTCGATTGGGGTGAAAAATAGCCCAACGGATGAAGAGATCGCTAAAGCTGATGCGATCATCGTGGCTTGTGACAAGCAAGTTGACATGGTGCGCTTTGCGGGTAAAAAACTGATTGAAACTGGTGTTAAAGCGCCGATTCGTGATGCAAAAGGGTTGATTGAAAAAGCCCTCAGCGCACCAAAATATCAAGCCGATGCCAGTACCAAGACTTTAGATGGAAAAGGCAAAGCGGCGCAAGCTCGCTCCGATTTATACCGCTATTTGATGAATGGTGTATCGCATATGATCCCATTCGTTGTTACTGGCGGTTTGTTGATTGCTTTAGCACTCGCTATTGGCGGCGAGCCAACCGAAGCTGGTATGGCCATTCCTGACGGCAGTATGTGGAACCAAGTGCTGAACGTCGGTGTGGTTGCTTTTACGTTGATGATCCCCATTCTTGCAGGTTACATCGCGTATGCGATCGCCGATCGCCCCGCTCTGACTCCTGGCTTAATTGGTGGTTGGATCGCTAACAACGGGTCATTCTACGGCGCAGATGCCGGTACAGGTTTTATCGGTGCCATTATTGCAGGCCTTTTAGTCGGTTATTTCATCAAATGGTTAACAAGCATCCATTTTCACAAGTTTATTCAACCACTTGTGCCAATCATGATTGCACCCATCGCAGGCTCACTCTTTATCTCTGGGCTCTTTATTTTTGTCATCGGCGCGCCGATTGCAAGCTTGATGAATGGCTTAACCGCACTACTTACGAGCATGAGCTCAGGTAACGTGATACTGCTCGGTATTGTGCTCGGCGGCATGGCTGGCTTTGATATGGGTGGCCCATTTAACAAAGTGGCATTCCTCTTCTCTGTTGGTATGATTGCCAGCGGTCAAACTCAATTTATGGGTGCAATGGCGTGTGCCATTCCAGTCGCGCCACTCGGTATGGCTTTAGCAACCGTACTGGGCCGTAAACTGAACTTGTTTGAAGCCTCTGAAATTGAAGCAGGGAAAGCTTCCGGTGCAATGGGCTTGGTTGGTATCTCTGAAGGGGCGATTCCATTTGCCGCGCAAGATCCGATGTCAGTCATTCCAGCAAACATCTTGGGGTCGATGGTTGCAGCGGTTATGGCGTTCACTTTTGGCATTACAAACAGTGTTGCCCACGGCGGTCCTGTAGTAGCATTGCTCGGTGCCATGAATAAGCCTTTGCTAGCTTTGCTTTGCATGGCAACCGGTGCTGTAGTGACAGGTGTTGTTTGTATCACTCTGAAAAAAATGCGCCAAGCGAAATTACAACAAGCAACGGCTTAATGATCAAGCACTCTCCCCCGAGAGTGCTTAATGTTCATCAACGCTGAGCTTCTGACTTTATGTTGTACTCCCGCTTTAACTCGGGAGTTTTTTATTTCTCTTACTCTGTTTACTGCTACTTTGTTTTTATTTTGATTTTTTGTGAGATGTACTATGACCAATAACAAACAACCTTTCTTTTTGATGGACAATGTCATCCAAAACTATGCGTGGGGAAGCACGACTTCGATTCAGCACTTGTTTGATATTGCTAACCCAACCAAGGCTCCACAAGCAGAAATTTGGATGGGAGCACACCCAAATGGATGCTCACAAATTCATGTGAATGGAGAACCTGTTTCGTTGCTTGAGATAATCAACCAAGATAAAACAGCGTTTCTTTCTGCTGCTACTGCAACAACCTTTGGTGAGTTACCTTATCTTTTCAAAGTACTTGCCGCAGCGAATGCTCTTTCGATTCAAGTTCACCCAAGTAAGCAAGAAGCGGAAATTGGCTTTGAGAAAGAAAACCAAGCGGGGATCCCACTCAATGCCGGACATCGCAACTATAAAGATCCTAACCACAAGCCGGAATTGGTTTACGCCCTTACCCCTTATCAAGCGATGAATGGGTTTCGCCCAATCACAGAGATTGTTGAACAATTTCAAACGCTGAATATCAATGCGATTTCAACCCTAGTCGATGCTTTTGCACACAACCCAACATCACAAGGTTTAAAAACCTTTTTTAGTGCATTGCTATCATTAACTGGCGAGCAAAAAGAACATGCGGTGAATGCATTATTAGCGTATGCCCATCATCATTCAGATGATGATCTTTTTGGGCTCATTTTAGAGCTGGCACAACAGTACCCCGGTGATATCGGTCTATTTTCTCCATTAATGCTCAATGTACTCACTTTAGCTCCGGGTGAGGCCATGTTTTTAGACGCCAGAACGCCACACGCCTACTTGAAAGGTACCGGGCTTGAAATCATGGCCAATTCAGACAACGTGTTGCGCGCTGGCCTAACACCCAAACACATGGATATTGAAGAGCTCGCATCATGCACGCTATTTGAAGAAAAACCCGCTTCAAGCCTGTTATTGAAACCAATCGAAGAAAATGGAGCATTATTGTTCCCTGTCCCAGTCCGCGATTTTAAGTTTGCGATTTACCTCAATGCTGCGCAAGTTAACGTGAAAATCAACAGTGCCGAAATTATCTTTGCCGTTGATGCTGATGCAACCTTAACCCATGACAATGGTGAGTCTCTAACCGTGAAAAAAGGTCACTCAATCTTCATCCCCGCATACGCTGAACATTATCAACTGTCATCACTTGGACGTGTCGCACGCGCGTATAATTAACAGCCGACGTGATAAACAAAAAAAGCCAGCATCTGTTCTGCTGGCTTTTTATTTGGGATTATTACGAAAATTTGCGCTAATCAATTTGTGGGCAGTTAGATATTCTGCGACTGCTTCCAAACCGCCAGTTCAACCCACATTTGTTCGAGTTGTTGCAACTCTTCTTCTGTGAGCAGTGCTAAGGTCGTTTGAGATTCAGATGTCGGACCGTCTTTGAGAGAGCGAATCTGCGCATAAAAATCCTTCTTTAATTGCGATATCACAGGGTCCACAACCGATTCCTATAAAAATACTAAAATTCTCAAAAATAATACCATTTTTCATAGACATGTCTTATGTCGTGTTAAGTTATGGAATAGTTATCACATTTCTAATATCTAAGCCTAAAGTATCAAAATTACAATTTAAAATTGTTCACTAGGCTATCGAGTTGCTTAGAAACTTTTTTCAAATGTTCGCTACTGACAGTGAGCTCCTCAGCCACTGTTGTTGTTTCCATGGTGAGATGATTAATATCTTCAACGGTGCGGTTGATTTCACTGACCACACTTGATTGCTCTTCCGTTGCCGTCGCCACTTGAATGTTCTGATCACTAATATTCTCTATATAAACGCGGATCTGTTTTAGCGAGCTATTGGCATTTTCAGCTTGTTCAACCACCAACAAACTCTGCTCTCGGCCTTGGGACATTGCCCCAACCGCCCGTTTCGATTCTTCCTGTAAGTTATTAATGACTCTTTGAATTTCTTCGGTTGATGCAGCAGAACGGCTTGCTAAATTTCGCACCTCATCGGCAACGACCGCAAAGCCTCGACCTTGCTCTCCCGCTCGCGCCGCCTCAATCGCTGCGTTCAATGCAAGTAAGTTCGTTTGCTCGGAAATGCTACGAATAGTCTCAAGTATCGAGCTGATGTTAACCACTTGACCAGCCAAAGAGCCTACGACTTGTGCAGCTTGCTCTAATTCAGTGATCAAATCTGCAATTTGCACTTGTGCTTTCTCTACTACAGTGGTGCCATTTTCCGCCTGATGAGTGGCCTGTTTCGCAACGTCGGCAGCTTGAGCTGCGTTGTTTGCAATTTCGCCTACCGTTGCGCCTAATTCATGAATGGCAGTGGCCACTTGAACTGTTCTATCACGTTGCGAAGTGCAGTTGTTTTTGGTTAATAGTGCCCGAGCTGAAACTTGGTTAGCCGTATTCGCTAATTCATAAGAACTCGAAGCCACTTGCTTGATCGCTACATGTACTTTCTCAATGAAGTCGTTAAAACTGTCACTAATTTTCGATAACTCATCTTGACCACCTAAATCAATGCGAGCATCTAGCGCCATGTTTTCAGCTGCCAAAGCAATCGATTTTTGTAGGCTGGCCACTCTCGTTTTTAGGCCGATAACAATAAAGAATGAAGTGACAAACGAAATTAACACGCCAATACCAATAATGATAAACATGTGATTTTGCCCTTGGGCATAACTCTTTTGGCTATTGACGTTCTGCTGTTTGGCCTGCTCTAGTAGCGAATCGAGGATCACATTGGCTTTTTTACGCAGTTCACCATAGGTAACCGCATATTGATCTCGGTATATGTTGCGCGCCGTATCTAGATCGCCCTTTTCAAATGCCGCCAACATAGGATTAAGTTGAGTACTGACCATTTTTTCAAAGTCAGTCAACAGCTGCTGAACTTGTCTACGCTGTTCTGGATCCACTTGTGACTGAACTGCGTGCTCGACAGACTGCCTCATTTCAGGGATATCTTCGTCACGTGTCTCTTTCACGCGTGTGAGGACACCCTTTTTATCTCTTAACGACGTCTCTTGAAGTAACATCATATCGATACCAACCCGCATACGGGGAATTCGAGAGGCAACTTCAGCCATTGAACGCATTGGCGCGGCCGTATTGAGATAGAGCTGTTCTGCCTGTCGTTGAATCGTCGACATGCTATTGAAGCTCGCCATTCCAACAATAATCAACGCAACGCAAGGTAATAACACCGCAAAAATTAACCGCGATTGTAAGGTAAACCGATTAGCAAACATCTTTTATATCCTTTTTAGTTGTAGCGCCATTATGTTATGGGGACAGATCTTAACCAATGAATGGTTTCTTATTTATTAAAAAGTTATCTTTTCTAGAACGTTTAAAATTAAATTAATGACTTTTATGACGTTAACTCAATAGCTAAGTATAGGCAATTTTAGGTTGAATGAGAGATGTGGAGTCAGCCGTATTTGTGGCACAGATGATCTTTTCAAAAAGACCACCACGATTTCAACGCTGAATGGAAATCCTTCACTTGTTGGATGGGCTGCTCGCTAGAAGTAAAAAGCCGAAGCAATCAATGCTCCGGCTTTTATTCTTTATCACCTTAGAATAAAGGTGGATATGTGAAACGATTACTCGTCTTCAGAATCGCTGCTCGGTTCAGAGTCAGTCTCTTCGGCGTCACTTTGTACTTCTAAAATTGCAACGCTCGCTTCACCTTCTGGCAATTCCTCACCTTCTGGTAACTCAACATCTTCAATTTCTTCAATACGTTGTAAACCTACGACGTTTTCATCTTCAGCGGTGCGAATCAAGGTCACACCTTGAGTATTGCGTCCCACTTGGCTCACTTCCGCGACGCGAGTACGAACGAGCGTACCGGCATCGGTGATCATCATGAACTCATCGCCTTCTTCAGTTTGCACTGCGCCGACAACTTGACCATTACGCTCAGACACCTTGATTGAAACAACGCCTTGAGTTGCACGACCTTTAGTTGGATATTCCCCTAAGGTTGTACGTTTACCATAGCCGTTTTGTGTCACTGTTAAGATGTCGCCGTCATTTGAAGGAACAATCAGCGATACCACTTGGTCGCCTTCTGCTAGCTTCATACCACGAACACCGGACGCTGTGCGTCCCATGGCGCGAACACCTTTGAACTTAATTTCTGGCTGGCCATGTTCATCAAGAACAGGCTGACCATTTTCATCCAATACTGGCGTTTCTTCTGATTCTTTAAAGCGAACCACTTTACCAAATTTAGAAAACAGCATAATTTCACTGTTGCCATCGGTAATGTCCACACCAATCAAAGAGTCATCTTCACGCAAGTTAACCGCGATCAAACCGTTAGAACGCACGTTGGCAAAGCTTGAAAGTGATGTTTTCTTCACTGTACCATCACCGGTCGCCATAAAGATAAACTTATCATCACTAAACTCAGTGACTGGCAAAATCGCAGTAATACGTTCCCCTTCTTCCAGAGGAAGAATGTTAACGATAGGTTTACCACGCGCTGTACGGCTCGCTAGCGGTAATTGATAGACTTTCAAACGGTATGTCTTACCACGAGTCGAGAAGCAAAGAATATGGTCATGAGTATTCGCCACAAGAAGACGCTCAATGTAGTCTTCTTCTTTCATCTTCGTCGCGCTCTTACCTTTACCACCACGGCGTTGTGCTTCGTAATCGCTGAGGATCTGGTATTTCACATAACCTGCATGAGAAAGTGTAACTACCACATCTTCACGAGCAATCAGCTCTTCCATGTCGATATCGTGAGTTGCCGCGGTAATTTCAGTGCGTCGTGCGTCACCAAAAGCATCACGAACAGTTTCAAGCTCTTCGCGGATCACTTCCATCAAACGTTCAGTGCTGGCAAGGATATGCATCAGTTCAGCGATTTCTTCCAGAAGAGCTTTGTACTCATCAAGAATTTTTTCGTGCTCTAAACCTGTCAATCTGTGCAGACGAAGTTCAAGAATTGCTTGGGCTTGTTGCTCAGTTAAGAAATATTTGCCATCACGGATACCGTATTCTGGTTCAAGCCATTCAGGACGAGCGGCATCGGTTCCGGCACGTTCAAGCATTGACGCTACGTTGCCAAGATCCCAACCACGAGCAATCAAGCCTTCTTTTGCTTCTGCTGGCGTTGCTGCGCGGCGAATCAATTCAATGATTTCATCAATGTTGGCTAACGCAAGAGCAAGTGCTTCTAGAATGTGGGCACGATCACGAGCTTTACGCAGTTCAAAAATAGTACGACGCGTCACCACTTCACGGCGGTGATCAACAAAGCATTTCAACATTTCTTTCAAGTTGAATAGCTTAGGTTGACCATTATCCAGCGCAACCATGTTGATGCCGAATGTCGTTTGTAACTGTGTTTGAGCGTAAAGGTTGTTCAGTACTACTTCACCAACCGCATCACGTTTACATTCGATAACAATACGCATGCCGTCTTTATCAGACTCATCACGCAGTGCACTGATGCCTTCGACTTTTTTCTCTTTAACCAACTCAGCAATTTTTTCAATCAAGCGTGCTTTGTTCACTTGATAAGGGATTTCTCTGACGATAATGGTTTCTTTACCATTCTTCTCGACTTCGATATCCGCTTTAGAGCGCATGTAGACTTTACCGCGCCCTGTTTTATAAGCGTCGATAATTCCTTTGCGGCCACTGATTAATGCTGCTGTTGGGAAATCTGGGCCCGGAATGTAGTCCATCAACTCATCAATGGTGATGTCTTCATTATTTATATAGGCCAAGCAACCCTCAACCACTTCCGTTAGGTTATGGGGTGGAATGTTGGTTGCCATACCTACTGCAATACCGGATGAGCCATTCACCAGTAGGTTAGGAATTTTCGTAGGAAGAACCGCAGGGATCTGTTCTGTACCGTCATAGTTCGGTACATAATCGACCGTTTCTTTGTCGAGGTCGGCAAGCAGTTCGTGGGCAATTTTTGACATGCGCACTTCGGTGTAACGCATTGCTGCCGCAGAGTCACCATCGATCGAGCCAAAGTTACCTTGGCCATCGACCAACATGTAACGCAATGAGAACGGCTGCGCCATACGAACAATCGTATCGTATACAGCACTATCACCATGCGGGTGATATTTACCAATCACATCGCCCACAACACGGGCAGATTTTTTATATGGTTTATTCCAATCGTTACCAAGCACATTCATCGCGAATAGAACGCGACGGTGTACTGGTTTTAGGCCATCACGCACATCTGGAAGAGCACGACCCACGATAACGGACATCGCGTAGTCTAGGTATGAACCTCTTAGCTCATCTTCAATGTTTACGGGCGTGATCTCTCTAGCTAGATCGCTCATAGAGCCATTATCCCTCTATCTTTTGATCGTATATTCGATACGTACAAGGCCGAAAAATATAACACATAATTCACTACTTCGGCATCCCTTTCCCTTTCCTTTTATCAGGTTGTGACCTTTGTTGTGTATCAAGTGCCGAGAAATTGCACATTCATTCCATACCCGGCTGATTAATGGCTAAATTTTAGCCAAAAATTAATGAAATAAAGATAACCTGTAGCCTGTGATAATCAACTGGTTATAATACCCCACACAACTAAAGATGCCTATTTTGACAGCAAGAGCGAATCTAACATGACTAAAGCACAAAACGTTGATCTTAATGAAATTAAAAAGTTTGAAGAGATGGCGTCACGCTGGTGGGATCTGGATGGTGAATTTAAGCCACTGCATCAAATTAACCCGTTAAGATTGAACTATGTGTTGGTCAATGCCAACGGCCTATTTGGCAAGAAGGTGCTCGATGTTGGATGTGGTGGCGGAATTTTAGCCGAAAGCATGGCGCGAGAAGGTGCACAAGTGACTGGCTTAGACATGGGCAAAGAACCGCTTGAAGTCGCTCGTTTACATGCTTTAGAAACCGGAACAAAGCTCACTTATATTCAAAGTACGATTGAAGAGCACGCCGCTGACAACCCACACACATATGATGTTGTCACCTGCATGGAAATGCTTGAGCATGTTCCAGACCCATTGTCCGTTGTTCAAGCCTGCTCTGCGTTGGTCAAACCCGGCGGTCATGTTTTCTTTTCTACGCTCAATCGTAATTTTAAGTCTTACCTGTTTGCCATCGTGGGCGCAGAAAAGTTGCTACGCATTGTTCCAGAAGGCACACATGATCATGAAAAATTCATCCGCCCATCGGAACTGATTAAGATGATTGATAAAACAAACCTGCAAGAGCAAGGAATAACAGGCCTACTTTATAACCCGTTAACCGATACTTACCGTTTAGGGCGCAATGTTGATGTCAATTACATCGTTCATACTCAGCTTTTTTAAAGTCAGTGGTCATCTAATATGCCATTATCGATAGCGTATTGCTCACGTTAAAAATTAAGCCGAATAGCACATTTTTTCTCGGTTTCTAGGCTGTTTTTTGTGCTCTAGATTCCATTTTAACCACATCGAAAATCGCTCCCTTTTTTCCTCAAAGATCAAGAAGTTTTTTTTTGATTGTGGTTACATCTAAACCAAACTCAAAACGGTAATTTTCTACAATCAAATCGGCTCTTTGATCATCAGTAAGTGGGTACTAACTGTTTTTTTTATTTTTGCTAGTTATCCACAAGCTGTCCCAGATCTGTAACTTGAAATGAGCTTCAGATAGCACTATCTTGTAACTCGCAAAGCAAAGAACCCCTATATGTTGTGTTTGCACTACAATATATAGATAAATTCAGATCACAAAGCCGCGATGAAATTTACAACAATTCTACAAAAATACGGCCTTAATCAGTTTTGTTAGGGAAATGAAGCAGAATGAACCAAAAACTTACTGTCACCAAGCGTGATGGACGCAAAGAAACAATTGATCTTGAGAAAATCCACCGTGTAATCGCGTGGGCTGCGGAAGACCTGCACAATGTCTCTGTATCACAAGTAGAACTGAAAGCTCACATTCAGTTTTACGATGGTATTACGACCTCTGACATCCATGAGACTATCATCAAATCCGCTGCCGATTTGATTTCAGAAGAGACGCCAGATTACCAATATCTAGCTGCTCGTCTTTCGGTGTTCCATTTGCGTAAAAAAGCCTACGGACAATACGAGCCACCCACTTTGTACAACCATGTCTCTCGTTTGGTTGAAATGGGCAAATACGATAAGCACCTTATCGAAGATTATACTCGCGCAGAATTTGAAGAACTCGACACTTATATCGATCACGCACGTGACCTTAATTTTTCTTACGCCGCGGTAAAACAGCTTGAAGGTAAGTACTTCGTGCAAAACCGTGTGACGAAACAAATTTATGAGAGTGCCCAGTTCCTCTACATTTTGGTCGCCGCTTGCTTATTCGCGAAATATCCAAAAGAAAACCGTCTCGATTACATTAAGCGTTTTTACGACGCAACATCAATGTTCAAAATCTCGCTGCCAACGCCAATCATGTCGGGCGTGCGCACGCCTACCCGTCAATTTAGCTCATGTGTGTTGATTGAATGTGGTGACAGCTTAGATTCAATCAATGCCACAGCAAGCTCTATCGTACGTTATGTATCACAGCGTGCGGGTATTGGTATTAACGCGGGCCGCATTCGTGCATTAGGCTCGGAAATTCGCGGTGGTGAAGCATTCCACACGGGTTGTATTCCTTTTTATAAATATTTCCAAACCGCAGTGAAGTGCTGTTCTCAAGGTGGTGTACGTGGTGGCGCAGCCACTGTCTTCTACCCTTTGTGGCACGGTGAAGTGCAGTCGCTACTGGTATTGAAAAATAACCGCGGCGTTGAAGAGAACCGTGTTCGTCATATGGACTATGGTGTTCAGCTCAATAAGTTGATGTATTCTCGCTTAGTCCAAGGCGGTAATATTACCCTATTCTCCCCTTCTGATGTGCCTGGATTGTATGACGCATTCTTCGAAAACCAAGACGAATTCGAACGTTTGTATGTTCAATATGAGAATGACACTTCGATTAAAAAAGAGACGGTAAAAGCGGTAGAACTGTTCTCCCTATTGATGCAAGAACGTGCCTCTACTGGCCGTATCTACATCCAGAACGTTGACCACTGCAATACGCACAGCCCGTTTGATGCGTCTGTAGCGCCTGTTCGCCAATCCAATCTCTGTTTGGAGATCGCACTGCCGACGAAACCGCTGTCTAATGTTGAAGATAATGAAGGTGAGATTGCGCTATGTACGCTTTCGGCATTCAACTTAGGTTCAATTCAATCTCTGGATGATTTCGAAGAGTTGTCTGATCTTGTGGTTCGTGCGCTAGATGCACTGTTGGATTATCAAGATTACCCACTGCCTGCCGCTTATAAGTCAACCATGAATCGCCGTACATTGGGTGTGGGCGTGATTAACTACGCTTACTATCTGGCGAAAAATGGCGTGAAATATTCGGACGGTAGTGCAAATGGTTTGACACACCGCACTTTTGAAGCGATGCAATATTACCTGTTGAAGGCTTCAGTCGCGTTAGCCAAAGAACAAGGCCGATGCCCTCTATTCCATGAAACAAATTATGCCAAAGGCTTGCTGCCTATAGACACCTATAAAAAAGATGTCGACCAAATTTGCGCAGAACCTTTGCATTATGATTGGGATGCGCTGCGCGCAGAGATCATGGAATTTGGCTTACGTAACTCAACGTTAACAGCGTTAATGCCTTCAGAAACCTCTTCGCAAATTTCCAATGCCACCAACGGTATTGAGCCTCCTCGCGGTTATGTTTCAGTAAAAGCCTCAAAAGATGGCATCTTGAAACAAGTCGTGCCGGATTTCATTAATTTGAAAGAGAACTATGAGTTATTGTGGAATATTGGTTCTAACAACGGTTATCTGCACCTAGTCGGCATCATGCAGAAATTTGTTGACCAAGCGATTTCCGCTAATACCAACTACGACCCCAGCGCTTATGAAAGTGGCAAAGTGCCAATGAAACAGTTGCTACAAGATCTGCTGACGGCATATAAATTTGGTGTGAAAACCTTGTACTATCACAACACTCGTGATGGCGCGAAGGATGATCAAAAAGACGCAGTACAGGCACAAGATGATGATTGTGCGGGCGGCGGTTGTAAGATCTAACTCTATTTCACTCAACGTATTCAATAATGCTCCCCACGCAGGGGAGCTTAAAAGGGATTGAGGCATTTATGGCTTACAGTACTTTTTCTCAAAAAAAGAATGATCAACTCAAAGAACCGATGTTTCTTGGCCAATCGGTTAACGTGGCTCGTTACGACCAGCAAAAGTTTGAAATTTTTGAAAAACTGATAGAAAAACAGCTCTCGTTCTTCTGGCGTCCAGAAGAAGTCGACGTATCGAGTGATCGCATTGATTACAACAAGCTTCCAGATCATGAAAAGCACATTTTCATCTCGAACTTGAAATATCAAACGCTACTGGATTCAATCCAAGGTCGCAGCCCTAACGTGGCACTGCTACCGCTGGTTTCGCTTCCTGAAGTGGAAACATGGATTGAAACCTGGTCATTTTCAGAAACAATCCACTCACGCTCATACACTCATATTATTCGTAATATTGTGAATGATCCGGGTATTGTGTTTGATGACATCGTCGAAAATGAACACATATTGAAACGCGCAAAAGACATTGCACACTATTACGATGATCTGATCCAACTGTCTAATGACTACCACCGTTTTGGTGAAGGAACACATCAGATTAATGGTGAGAGCGTCAAAATTAGCTTGGGTGACCTGAAACGCAAACTTTATCTATGCTTGATGTCAGTCAATGCGTTGGAAGCGATTCGTTTCTATGTCAGCTTCGCCTGCTCATTTGCCTTTGCAGAGCGCGAATTGATGGAAGGCAACGCCAAAATCATCAAGTTGATTGCACGTGATGAAGCTTTGCACCTGACTGGTACACAGCATATGATCAACTTGCTGCGTAATGGACAAGACGATTTCGCTTTCTTACAAATCGCTGAAGAGTGCAAGCAAGAGTGTTTTGATTTGTTCAAAGCGGCTGCTGAACAAGAAAAAGAGTGGGCTGAATATCTGTTTAAAGATGGTTCGATGATTGGTTTAAACAAAGACATTCTGTGCCAATACGTTGAATACATCACCAACGTTCGTATGCAAGCGGTTGGTTTAGATATCGCCTACCCCGGCGCAACATCAAATCCAATTCCTTGGATTAATGCGTGGTTGTCTTCAGACAACGTACAAGTTGCACCTCAAGAAGCAGAAATCAGCTCCTACCTTGTAGGCCAAATTGACAATGAAGTTCGTGCCAATGACTTCGAGGACTTTGAGCTGTAATGGCGACCATTAAAATCAACAAAGTTACAACCATAGAATCAAACTCTTCCAATACTTTATTGGAAAGTATGGAGAGTGCGGGGCTAGAGCCAGAGTACAACTGTCGCGATGGTCACTGTGGTGCCTGTCGCTGCACGCTCGTTAAAGGCGAAGTGGAATACGTTGGTTTTGCGATGGCTTACACAGAGCGCAACGAAATATTGCCCTGTATTTGTAAAGCCAAAAGCCATGTGGAACTTGCTGGTGTTAATTATCGACCCAAAGCAAGGCGAGCCTAATCTCGATCTGCCAATAGTGCACTGTTAACGCATCACACATTGGCGCGTTAAAAAGGTAAAGCCAGAGCTATGCTCTGGCTTTATACATTCCTAGAAGAATGCCATCAGCCGTACCCATTGATACGGATTTGTTAGCGATTTCTCTGCCATCCCCATCAAACAATGAAAGTCTATATCCTTGATAGCTAGGCGTATCTAAGTCTGATGGAGCGTTGAGCCATAAAGAAACAACATCACTCATTTCATTACTCAATGCCTCACCTAAGATCACTTTTTGACTTGCAACTTTATACCAAACTAAAATTTTCGATTGGTTAAACATGTCAGCCTCCTGCTGAATTTCATCGAGCGGACTGACAGTGTACAGAGAAAAGATGTGTAAAAAAGACCCAATTTTGAAACAATTTTATCTGATGCGTGAAATCATGAGCTTAGTCTTTAGACGAAATAATCATAAGCTAAGCACCTCACCGAACCTACGGAATAAGCCAAAAAATCATGCAGTTACCACCCGATACAATTTAAATGCAAAGCACTTAATTATCAACAGCTTAGACTTAAAAATACGCTAACACATTGAGTTGATTAGCCAATGACGCTCGCAGGTAAAAACATCTCTTTGACGGAGATCAATGCCCCATACTGAGCAAAAATAGGCTTATTCGATAAATAGCGGCGTAACATATCAGCCGCGATGGTCCCCATTAACTCCCTCTGCTCATCGGCGCTGTAACGACGCTTGAATTTGAGGATCTGTCCCCACTCTCCCTGCGGAGCCGATAAAGCTAGGCTAAATTGATCATCATTTAATACACCAGTCACGAGCGATAACGAAGTAGAACACTTTTCCTTCGTTGCGCCAGCAAGCGCTAATGACGCCGCGAGTGGATCTTGATCGCCTAAGCCCGATTCAACGTTGCGGCTCAAAATCCAGCAGTGACCGCTCAACGCTTCCACTTGCTCGTTACTTAACAACCAACTGGCGAGCCAACCTTTGGTCGCTTGTTCTGCAATAGAGATCGATAATCCTTTGTCTTGCATTAAATGACCGATATGCGTGAGCATAGGTTCATCGACACTCACAACATATTGTTCCAAATGCTGGTAGATGATCTGTAGTAGTTTTACTCGGCGTTCTAAATCACTTTTCGGACCAAACAATTTCACCTCAATAAAAGGCAGATAAGAACGATACCCCAGCATATACCCTTCCGGTAAGACTAATTTATCCAACTTATCTGAAATGGCCGATTCCGATGAACCCAGAGTGAATAAACGGCTGCACTCTAATCCCGTTTGTTGTGGGTATGTCGCTAGCAAGTCAGGTAAAATCTGTTCAGAGACCATCAACTTAAACTCTTTGGGTACTCCGGGGGTGAAATAACAAACACAATCATTAATCTGAACTTTAAAGCCGCAAGCCGTCCCTATTGGGTTATCAATGATGTCAGAGAACTCCGGTAACATCGCTTGTTTGAGGTTACTTTCTGGCATCACAACACCACGCTGCGCAAAAAATTCGTCCAGTTTTTGCTTCCACAGCACAGACAACACCAACTTTTGGTCCGCCGCTTGAGCCGCCGCCGCCGCACTTAAATCATCAGACGTTGGGCCGAGCCCGCCATTCACGATCAATACATCATTATTGAAACTAAGCATCAGTAACTCTTCAACCAAGGCTTGCTGGCTATCGCCTACCGTTGATCGTTTTACTAACGAAAAACCCTGCTGGAAGAACTCACTGGATAACCAAGCAGCATTGGTATCGACAATATCGCCATGGAGCACTTCCTCACCCGTGCTTAACATTGCTATTTTCAACATATCATGGTGTCCTTTTGTGTACGCTTACAGGTGTGCTATCAATCAATACGGCAGAGAATAAAGTGCAATATATAACGCTTTGAATGCTATTTTTCTCATAAGTTTCCTTATTTACATAATTTGCTGTTTTCATCACCGCCGCTTTAATAGATAATTGTGATTCTGATCATTAAAAACAAAACTTTGGAGCCCTCCGTGTCAAAGAAAAGCATCATACCATTGATGTTATCGTTTTCGGCTTGTGCTAGTGCCACTGCATACGATTTCAACCAACACATTGAGTTTTCCTATACGGTCGACTGCAATCAAATTTCTTGTTTTAATGACGATCCGAATATTTACCAATCAAACTCTCCATTTTTAGCAAGCTTAGCAGAGTCGCAACCGCTAAACCTTGAAGAGCCCGCGCTGCCTAAGTATCTTACCGTGCAAGATACAAAAGACTGGGACTATCTCAAAGGCCAAACCTACACCATCTTAGGATTAAGCGTAGCAACCGTTGGTTTAATGACATTTTTGCCTGCATCCATTACCAAATGGGATGAAGAGGATCGCAGCATAAGCGGCATAGGCAGCAAATGGAAAGATAACGTATCATCCGGCCCCACTTGGGATAGAGATGAGCATTATCTCAACTACATTATGCACCCCTACTTTGGCGGCGTTTACTACACAGCCGCAAGACATGCTGGATTTAATGAGTTTGAATCTTTTCTTTACTCCGGTGTTATGTCGACTTTCTTTTGGGAATATGGCGTAGAATCGTTTGCCGAGATACCGTCATGGCAAGACTTGTTTATTACGCCCTTTTTCGGTGCGGTTGTCGGTGAGCTGATGTTTGAAGCGGAACAAGATATTGTTACCACAGGTGGTGAAGTGTTGGGTTCATCGACTCTGGGTGATGCCACACTTTTCTTCCTCAACCCTGTTGGACATATCCATGGCTGGGTATCAAATGCTTGGGGAGGCGATGCCGAAGTAGAATTTAATGGCACACCTTGGTTTGGCAACCAAGATGCCGCAAAGTTTGCTTTGGACTCAGGTGCTAGCTATGATTCGCAATTTTATGGCCTTAACCTCAAAGTCAGTTTCTAAAAAACAGGGCTAAACACAAGGCCAATACCTAAAGCCAAGGCTATTTTTGTGGCCCAAGTATGAATACTGACAAGCAAGAGACTGCGTAAATGTAAAAAATTGACTCTCATCAAGTCTTATCTAAGATAGGCCTCTACACTGAAGTGAAAGGAATTCAAGATCAACGATTTATCTTTCGTTAGCTTGCTATGGGAGGCCTATTATGAACAGTACTTTTATCGTCAATTTCGTCGGTAGTGCAACACCAGCCACAATTAAACATCTTGCCGCGATCACTCATGAAAATGGTGGAAAATGGTTAATAAGTAAAGTGAACTTTATTGAAAACCAAGTAGCTGCCGTCATTAAAATAGAGTTACCGACCTCAAATGCCGTTATCGTTCAACAAGCATTTAGAGAACAACCCGATCTTCTGGTGCAGATTGTTGATTCTGACGTACATCAACACGAAAAAGAAACGATTTACCAACTGCGGATTGATGCAAACGACCGTGCAGGCATCGTCAACGAAATCACCCATCTCCTTGATAATCAAGGTATCAATATTATAGATATGGATTGCCAACGCGTTTTTATTGCGGGTGGCGGTGGTGTCAGCTCAAGTTTATTTACCGCCAACCTAGCCATCAAGCTCCCTGCTGCGATACAAATTGAAGACGTAGCCGATGAGCTTGAAGCGCTCAGTGAAGATACGCGCGTGATATTAGAAGTGTAATCTCGTTTACGCCCCCGAAAAAAGGAAGCTGATGCTTCCTTTTTTATCGACCTCACTATCTATTAAGTAAGATTAAAGTTGTGATTCAGTTAACAAAATCAACTAATTGCATTCGCGAAATGACGACCATATTCCAATATTAAAGAGCGGGTAACCATAATTAATCTAAGCCTGCAAATCCTAGATGCCGAATAACTTGAAGACGCCGTCAGATGGATAAACGGATGATTACTAATGAGCATTAACAAACCTTGTGACTCTGGCAATCAACGTAACCAACATCACGGTAACCTCAAGTACAACAGGTAAACCAATATGCCCAGCAATAAGGTTGGGTTGTTTTAATGGTGGTAACGTCATGTTGAAGCTTGAAAATATTAAGGTCAGCTACAAGCTGACCGCTATTATCGCGGTTGCAATTGTTGGCTTATTGAGCTTACTGTTCATTGCAACTAGCGCGCTGAGAAGTAACTTAGTCGTAGAGCGTGAAGCGAGGTTGAACGCAGTTATCGATACTCTCCTCTCACAAATCTCACACCTTCAGAAAACACTCCCCGAAGACGAAGCTAAATCACAGGCGAAAATACTCATCAACAACACACGTTTTGACAGCAACAACTATCTTTTTGCTATCGATGAGTCTCGTTACACCATTGCCCATCCGATTCGCACTGATTTGGTTGGCAAACAGATGGGAAGCCCAGGAAAAGATACGCAAGGCGAGTTTTGGTTCACTATGGTTGAACTTGGCAAAAATGGTCAACAAGGCACGTTGACATATCCTTGGCAGACTAACAGTGGAACACCCGCAGAGAAATTATCGGCAGTCCAAGGGTTTGCGCCGTGGCATTGGATTATCGGCTCAGGCATGCTCATCAATGACATTGAAGAGGCGATCAACAAACAGATCCTCAAGATGGGAGGAGCGACATTGGCAGTTGTGTTTGTGATGGCAACGCTTGGGGTGGTCATCAGCCGAGCCATCATTATGCCGTTAGAGTCAATTAAAGAAGTCATGAAAAAAGTGGCAAGCGGCGATTTAACCGCACAAGTCCCAGTAATGGGAGAAGATGAGATTGGCATTGTGGCATGTCGTATCAATGACAGTGTAAGCGCAGTGCGTTTAGCATTAACCGAGTCGGTCACCTCAGCAAACCTGCTTGCAGAGGCCGCCATTCGCATCGCTTCTTCTGCGGAAGAAACTAGCCAAGCGGTGACCAGCCAACGTGACCAATTAAGCCAGCTCGCAACCGCGATGAATGAAATGAGTGCGACTGTTGCCGATGTTGCAGGCCATGCAGAAGAGACAGCAAGAGACACATTGGATGCCAGCAAAGAAGCCGGCTTAGGCGATAAAGACGTACATTCCAGTGTGGACAGCATTAAAGCGCTCTCAAAAGAGCTGGAAGTGGCCACTGAGCAAGTGCACAAACTCAAAGAAGGCGTGATGCAAATCAGTGAAGTTACCACAGTGATCAGCGGCATTTCTGAACAAACTAATTTACTTGCGCTAAATGCAGCGATTGAAGCCGCACGTGCTGGAGAACAAGGTAGAGGATTCGCAGTGGTCGCCGACGAGGTCAGAAATTTAGCTAGCCGTACTCATCATTCCACTGACCAAATCCAAACCACCATTAACCGCTTACAGCAACTGGCCGTTAGTACATCAAACGCGATGCAAAAAAGCCAAGATCTCGCTTATAACAGTGTGGAGCGGGCAGAAAATGCAGGCAGCGATCTTTCCTTGATCGTCAGTCATATTCAGCATGTGAGTGATAAAGCAATTCAAATCGCCACTGCGGCAGAAGAACAAAGTGCAGTGGCCGAAGAAATGAACCGTAACGTCAGTGGTATTAACGATTCGGCATTGGAGATGTCACAATCGGCAAACTATTTGGCAGAAGAGAGTGAAACCTTGGCCGCTCTTTCACGCCAATTAGACGAAAGAATGAAAAGCTTTAAACTCTAAGGTGTGATTTTACAAAAATAGGCCTCACCCACTGTATGGTGAGGCCTATTGTCATCAGTTTACCGACCATTGAGATAATGAACGTTTAAAGTCTTCATAGCCAAATTCATTCAGTTTCTGAAGCTCTCCTGTACTGCGTTGACAATACACGGAAGGCATTTTAAGGCCATTAAACCAATTCAATTTCACCATGGTATAGCCCGCGCTGTCCATGATATGCAACCGCTGGCCAATCGATAATGGCTGTTCAAATGAAGCCACACAAAATTGATCACCCGCTAAGCAAGAACACGAACCAATGACATACTCATGTTCACCGTCCGCACTCGCTTCTAAAATAGCCGCAGGCTCTTTGTAAATCAGTGTGTCTAAACGATGCGCTTCAGTTGCCGAATCAACAATCGCTGTTTTCATGCCATTTTCAACGATATCGACGACAGTCACCACTAAATCAGCCGTTTTCGTGATGATCGCCTCACCCGGTTCAAGATAAAGCTGAACCTGATGCTTTTCTGAAAAGGCCTTAAGCGCTAATGCTAATTTTTCTAGCGGATAACCAGGCCAAGTGAAGAACACACCACCGCCTAGGCTGACCCAATCTAACTTATCCAGATATTGGCCAAAACGCTCAGAGATCGAATCTAATAACGCAATGAACGCATCAGCATCTTTGTTCTCACAGTTCATATGGAACATCACGCCATTGATAGTATCGAACACTGAGTTATCAATGTGGTCTGTTTGAACACCTAAACGAGAAAACTGACGTGCGGGATTGGCAAGATCTTGCCCAGCGTAACTCACGCCGGGGTTTAAACGTAAACCCAATGACGCCTTGCCTTCAACTAAATGACGGTAAGCGGCCAACTGGGATTGCGAATTAAAAATCATTTTGTCGCAAATATCGGCCACTTCTTTAACATCAGCTTCACTGTAGCCAACGCTATAGGCGTGAGTTTCACCACCAAACGTTTCGTAACCTAATTTTACTTCAAATGGGCCACTGCTGGTGGTGCCATCTAAGTAAGGTTTGATGATGTCAAACACTCCCCAAGTAGAGAAGCATTTTAAAGCCAAGACGAGTTTGACGCCCGACATCTCTTTGAGCTGCTTCGCGATTTCTAGGTTCGCGATCAACTGTGATTCATCAATCATAAAATAGGGCGTTTGGAGTTCGCTTTTTTGCATCTATTTATCACTCTCAAATTGAAGAAAGCCGACACATCTGCATCGGCTTAACTATCGAAAACTCTTATTTTAGAATTTTAATCTCTGGTTGCCCGATATCGAGCTCTTGAACATGCCAATCCAAACCTAATTTCGGCATCGTTTCTAAAAACAGATCAGGGTCAAGCTGCTCTAGGTTAAACACGCCCGCTTGTGCCCAATGCCCTTGGAAATACTGCAATGCCGCAGTAATAGCAGGAACGCCCGTGGTGTAAGCGATGGCTTGGTGCTCTACATCATGGTATGCCACTTCATGGTCTGCATTGTTGTAGATAAAGACACTGCGCTGTTTACCGTCCTTCCAACCTTGCACCCAAGTACCAATACAAGTCAGGCCTTTGTAGCCTGGGGCCAAAGAGGTTGGGTCTGGCAGCATCGCTTTAAGCACTTGAAGTGGTTGAACCACAGTACCATCTTGCAGCGTCAATGGGTTTGGACTCAATAAACCAATATCACGCATGCAATTGAAATAGTTGAGATAACGATCGCCAAAACCCATCCAAAATTCAATACGTTTGGCCGGAATAAACTCTTTCATCGAACGCACTTCATCGTGCGACATGGAGTACACCTTGTGCTGGCCGCACTGAGGAAAATCAAATTCTAGCATTCGTGAATGGCAAGGAACACGCTGCCACTGCCCTTTTTCCCAATAGAAAGAGTCGCCTTGAATCTCTAACATATTGGTTTCTGGATCAAAGTTAGTCGCAAATTTCTTGCCGTGATCGCCTGCATTAATGTCCATCACATCAATACTGTCGATTTCGTCAAAGAGGTGCTTCACCGCATACGCGGCAAACACGCTAACCACGCCCGGATCAAAACCAGCACCGAGAATAGCGGTAATGCCTGCTTGCTTAAATTTTTCACGAAATGCCCATTGAGGATCATACGCTTCAGGCACTTGTTGACCTTCAGAGCAAAGGTCAACAGCAACCGATGTATCTAGATAGGAAACCTTGGCTTGATAACAGGCTTCCATGATTGGCACGTTTACCCAAGGAGGGCCAGCGTTGATCACAAGATCAGGCTGGACTTCTTTAATTAATGCAACTAACGAGGCTACGTCATCCGCCTTGACGGTGCGTGCCTCAAGTTTTTTAGTTGGATCTTTAAGGTTATTTTTTCCTTTGATCGATTCAATGATCTTCTCGCACTTTTCAAGAGTACGAGAAGCAAGAACAATATCACCGAGTATGTCGTTGTTTTGGGCCGCCTTATGTGCGACAACCCAGCCAACGCCTCCCGCGCCAATTTGTAAAATAGACATGGTTGTTTGTATTCCTTTATGCCTTGGCTAGCTCAGAGGCTAGTACTTCAATCTTATTAAGTAATGCTTTGAAATCTGACAGTTGTAAGCATGGGTTTAAAATGGTGAATTTAAGCGCTGTTTTGCCATCCACAATCGTCTCGCCCAACACCGCGACACCACGTGTCAATGCTTCTAAACGCAACGCTTTGTTCAACTCGTCAAAATCTACCGCTTGTTTATCCACGGAACGGAATAACACGGTGGAGAGAGCAGGCTCAGCCAAGAGTTCAAAAGCATCGTGATGCTGCACTAAATCTGCCACTTGCAGTGTTTGTTCTAGCAGATGATCGTACATTTCACCCAAAGCCTTAGGGCCTACGTTTTGCATTGTCATAAACACTTTCAATGCATCAAAACGCTTGGTCGTAGAAATAGATTTATCCACCAAGTTTGGCAGTTCATCATGTTCACGGTTAAGGTAATCCGCATGATGCAGTAGATACTTAAAGTGACTTTTATCTTTGAGCAACACCGCGCCACAACTGATCGTTTGGAAGAACAATTTATGGAAGTCGACGCTGACCGAGTGCGCACGCTCAACGCCTTGCAAACGTGCTTTATGGCTACTTAGAACCAATGCGCCGCCGTATGCTCCATCCACATGCATCCATAGATCATGTTGCTGTGCTACATCCGCGATCGTCGACAGATCATCAATCGCACCGTGATCCGTTGTGCCTGCCGTTCCAACAATAGCAAAAGGAATAAGACCTTCCGCTTTCGCTTGTGCAACAACCGCTTCCAGTTTGGTGACATCCATTGTGCCGTTTGGATTCGCATCAACCGCCAAAATGGCTTTCTCGCCCAACCCCATCCAAGAGGCCGATTTTTGCACGGTGAAATGCGATTTTTTCGAGCACACAATACGCAGCTTATCGGCATACTCAGGTAAGCCCAGCTTTTGAATAGAATGACCACTTAATTTATCGGCAATCCAGTCACGAGCTAACATTAAACCCATTTGGTTACTTTGCGTGCCACCACTGGTGAAAATACCATCCGCCTGAGCGCCGAGTTCGTATTTCTCACACATCCAATCAATCACTTTCTGTTCAACATAGGTAGCAGAAGACGATTGATCCCATGAGTCCATAGACTGGTTTAATGCACCAATCATCGCTTCAGCCACTACTGATGGCATCAAGGGTGGCGTGTGCAGGTGAGCAATACAATCTGGGTGTTGAACGATAATGGAATTTTTGGCTACCAGATCTGCCATTTCAGAGATCACATCCTTCAATGGCGCATTTTTGTTATCCAAATCTACTGCGTAAATCGCTTCTTCAAGCTGCTTTGGATCCAAACCTGAATAAGGCGCTTTGGCTTGTTCAAAAACAGCTTTCATCGCAGAAGTGGCATGGTTCATCACATCGGCAAATTCATTGCTGCCCATTTCACCGGTTTGGATAAAATGCTTCTTCCAGGCTTGATTTTCTGGCTCTGGATCTTTCTCGCCGCCACCTGCGGCTAAAATCGCCGCTTCAAGAGTGCGCAGAGCAAAATCGATCTGCTCGAATGAGATGATAATCGGTGGTAAGAAACGAATAACGGATCCTTCACGACCACCTTTTTCAACCATCAACCCACGCTCAAGTGCTGCGCGTTGGATAGCGAGTGTTAATTGACCATCGGCCATTGGCTCGCCAAATTTGTTCATTTCACCGTTTGGTTTACGAATCTCGAGGCCGAGCATCAAACCTTTGCCACGAACTTCAGCAATACAATTCACGCGGCGTTGAATGGCTTCAAGACCTTGGCGTAGGTACTGACCCGCGACATTAGCGTGTTCAACGAGGTTATCACGTAAAATAATTTCTAACGCTTTCGCACCAGAAACCATGGCCAATTGGTTACCACGGAACGTGCCTGTGTGCTCACCCGGTTTCCAAGTATCGATCTCTTTCTTGAACACAAGAATAGACATTGGTAGACCACCACCAATGGCTTTAGATAGGCAAAGAATATCAGGACAAATGCCAGACTCTTCAAATGCAAAGCGGTAACCCGATTTACCCACGCCACACTGAATTTCATCGAAAATTAATAAAATACCGTGTTCATCGCAGATACGGCGTAGTTCACGCAACCAGAATGCTGGAGCGGGAATGACGCCTCCTTCACCTTGAACAGGTTCAACAATAATGGCCGCCGGTTTCATGATACCAGCTTCGTCATCGTTCAGCAGACGTTCGATGTAGTGAATGCTCGCTTTGGCACCTTCATCGCCCCCTAAACCAAACGGGCAGCGCAAGTTGTATGGGAATGGCATAAAATGCACATCCGACATTAACCCTGTGCGACGAGCTTTAGTATTCAGGTTGCCCATCATGCCCATCGTTCCGTTGGTCATACCGTGGTAAGCACCGCGAAACGCAAACATAGTGTTACGACCCGTTGTCTGCTTCACCAGCTTGATAGCCGCTTCAACGGCATCCGCACCAGAAGGTCCACAAAATTGAATCGCGGAATTTTTTGCAAACTCTTCAGGCAAAAATGCTTTTACTTGCTTGATGAATTTGTCTTTAGCGTGCGTTGTCATATCCAATGTCTGATATGGCAGACCTGAATCTAACTGCTCTTTCAGTGCTTGATTGATCTCAGGATGGTTATACCCAAGCGCCAACGTTCCCGCGCCCGCTAAGCAGTCGAGGAAAATTTGTCCGCGCGTATCTTCTACTAACGCACCATAAGCTTGCTTGATGGCAATCGGTAGACGGCGTGGGTATGAACGAACTTCAGATTCATGCTCAATTTGATCGAGTAGAATTTGGTCCGGTGTGAGATCATAAATACCTTCAACAACAGGTACCTGAGATGAAAAAATGTTTGCGATAGTGTTATCGACTTCAAAGGCTGTGCTCATTTCCCTTCCCCTTGAATGTGAAAATTTCCGCCTATTTCCTTGGTTTGGTTTGAATATAAGGAAATATGACATAGCAATAAGCTCCGTATTAGCCAAAAGGCAAAAACGGAAATTGGTTCATCGTCTTCGATGAAAGATTACTAAATCAGAGAATCAAGGTTCGGTGATAGAACTGTCTTCAAGCACAGGGCATAGAGGAAGTACAAAGCTGATTAACGTCAGTGTGTTAAGTGATGATGAGTTCAATGTTGGGTTTCCCATTCACATGCAGCTCCCGCTGCAAGAGTATCCCGTCTATCAACAAAAGGACTTGCTGATACCTACCCTACGTAATGTCACAATCAGCCTGAATGGTCATTACGCGTGTCCCCCAGAAGCTACTGTCCGAGATTGGTGCGAAAAATATCAAAAAATAATTACGCTGGCAATAATTTTCAATAAATCGATAAAAACTTAAATTTTCTATTGATTAAGAATATTGATAAATCAAATGGTTAGTTTATAAAATGAATCGGCCCTCGTATTACGGAGGGCTGATTATTCTTATGCGTTTTTTGGCAAAGATAAACGAAGCAATATATAGCCTACAATCGCGGCAGTGGTTGAGCCCATTAATATACCGAGCCGTGCAAACGTATCAAATTCAGCATTGGTCGGTCCAAAAGCCAATGACGAGATAAAAATCGACATTGTAAAGCCAATACCACATAGCACTGACACGGCAAAAATATGCTTGAAATTGATCCCTTCAGGCAATTTAGCGACACCGAGTTTCACCGCAGCCCAACTGAAGGTAAAAATACCCAATGGCTTACCAATAAATAGGCCAAGAGCCACGCCCAAAGGCAACATTGACGTGAGGCTAGATACGGAGATCCCTTCCAGTGAAATCCCGGCATTGGCAAATGCGAACAATGGCAGAATACCAAAAGCGACATACGGGTGTAGCGCATGCTCAAGATGCTTTAGCGGAGAATATTCACCTTTATCACCTTTCAGCGGAATAGCAAAACCAATCACTACACCAGCCAAGGTTGCATGAACACCAGATTTGAGTACGGCAAACCATAAAATCGCACCGACAATTAAGTAAAGGCTGATTTTGGTAACATGCTTGTTGTTTAGTATAAAAAGCACACCAGTCATTAAGAAACCGACGGTTAACGCAATGGTAGAAAGATCACCGCTATAAAATAGCGCAATAATGACCACAACCCCTAAGTCATCAATAATCGCAAGCGCCAGCAAGAACACTTTTAAGCTGATCGGAACACGTTTACCCAATAACGCCATAATACCTAGCGCAAACGCAATATCAGTGGCCGCTGGGATCGCCCAACCTTGAATCGCTTGTGCATCACCAGCCGTAAACAGCACGTAAATTAATGCTGGAGCAAGCATGCCGCCGACGGCAGCAATGGCTGGGAAAATAGCCGTTTCTTTGGATTTAAGAGCACCTTCCAACAATTCACGTTTGACTTCTAAACCAATCAACAAAAAGAATACGGCCATTAAGCCATCATTGATCCAATGCGACACTGACATTCCAAACACGTAGGAATGTAAAAAAGATTGGTAAACATCATTTAGCGGTGAGTTAGCAATCATCATTGCAATTGCAGCAGCAATAACCAGCAAAATACCACCTGCTGATTCCATCTTGAAAAAGTCGCGAATCACATCACTCATGATATCGTCCTTATAGTTATGCATGTTAATAAACCATTAACAAATGAATATGACAGAGTTTATACAGTAGCTGATAGAAGTAAAAATCGCTTGTTCAGATATTAAGAATCGGAATTTCCGAGTCAAGCATAACAATACAACGTATATTCCTTGGTTTTTACTATTTTCCCATTGTTGATTAGTTTTCATGCGTAACAAATTTACAACAAAATAAAAAAGGTTCACAAAAACACAAAAGGCCAAGAACAACTTGACCTTTAGATTCCGCAAATATTTGAACTTAGTTGCTCGTTAGTTGCATGAAACCCGTCACCTTATGACTACCATCGGTGATAATGGGGCCTTCCCAATAAGGGATCAGAAAGGGTGACCACAGATCGCGATTCACCGCTTTCGTCACCAGATGAATATTATATTTAGGGATGTTTATCACCCATTGCAACGGGATGTCACGCTCATTCTCCGACGCGGCAGAAACGACAGGAACTAAATCAATTTCATCAGCAGATAGTGCGATCGTGGTGCCCGAATCTTTCACAATTGCCCCAAACAAATAGGGCTCTTGCTGAAAATAACGATAGCGATTAACCAATAAGGTTGTTTTGCTATCGAGTTTAACGAACAACTTATCCCATCCCTGTTTAGCGTTAGGCAGTAGATTATTACCCCACTCCTTGCTCAGCCATGCATTACCTGTGACTTGAATAGGTTGAGAGTTAACACCTAAGTTGAGCACACCTTTGACCTGCAAAAACGGTGCTTGGAGACTATATGAGGCTAAAGAAAGTGAATCATGCTTTTTTTGGTATCCCTGCTGACCAGGTAATACAAATAGCCCGGAAAGGTTATTTTTTAATGAGAGTGAAAACGTGTCCGTCGTTACATCTAATACTCCAGGAAATGGAGTCGTCCCCGGTGCGCGCCAGTTCCAATTATCAATCCACATTTTAAACGGTTTTAATTCTAAGCCGGCTTGACCAATTCCGCCCCGCGCAATCCGCTGTTCACGCCAGACTTCATTCTTTGAAGAGATCACCACATAAGCAAGATAAAGCTGAGGACTAAGCCATCCATTGGCATCTCGAGCTTCATTAGCGAGACGAAAATAACTCCACTGGATCCCATATTGCTGCCCATGTTCATCACTGACATTCGCAAAGTAATGCCACCACTCATGTTCAAAACCTTGATGAAAATTGAAATCTTGAGGAAGTCGTACCGAGCGATTAGGAAGCACGAACTCGAACGGGTGCTCTTTCGATATTGATGATGTATCCATTTGCTTAGAAGCTGTTTCAGAAACGGCATATTCTGAAATCGTTTGCTGTGCCTGCCAATACTGGTGCCACGAATAGAGGCTGAACAATACAGCAATCAACAAAGAGCACAAAAGTACGAGGTATCGTTTCATCATTTATAACGCGTCTCTAAATGAGCTAATCGGTGGCCTTCTGACCAAACGAATAACCGGGATTGCACCTGCGCACATCAAGGTCACCATCGCCCATGCTGCCGTTTTCAAATACTCCCCGGGGATCAACTGCAGTTGGATTGTCCAACCAAAGGATTGTTTAATCACGATGTCCACCACAAGACGAGCGAGTGCAAGCCCTAACGGCATTGCAATCACGAGCGCTATCGCCCCAAAAACACACAACTGCAAGCTGCCAATCACCACCAGCTCTTTACCAGAAACACCCAAACAACGCAGTAGCGAAACATGTCGCTGGCGGGAAACCTCTCCGGCTAACGTAGCAAAGAAAATACCACACACGGCAATCAACAAAGTAATACGCCCGAGCGTATCGGCGATGGCAAAGGTTCGGTCAAACACCCGCATCGCTTGAGTGTGGATGTGATTGTTATCAAAAATCCGCTCAGGGCCCAACCTAAATACCGATTCTAGTCGCTTCTTTAATCCTTGGTCATTCACACCTTCGTGCAAAACCACTCCTAGCGCCACATTTCCCGTACTGGCAAACGCAAATAACCAATTTTGGTGTGACAATAAGACTTGGTGGTAAGGGTTACCATAATCGTAATACACTCCCACGACTTGCCACTTTTGGCCCAAAGGCTCAGAAAGGTCAATAAAATCACCAGGCTTAATGCCTAATTTAAGCGCCATGGATTCACTGATCATCAAACTCTTTGAATGGTGTAAATCATACCAATAGTTAGGAACAGCGAGTTTAACCGTCAACGAGTCTAACTCACCATCGGAGATACCTGTGCTGACCACTTGCAATGCACCTTTGTCAGTGGCGAAATCTTTTTCCCAACGCCACCAAACATCATTGACCTCAGGCTGCGCTTTCAACCAACTGCTCATTCTTGATGCTGAACTATTGGTAGGATAGACATAAATATCGGCCGCTAAACGTTGGTTTAACCATTTTTCAGTAGTGTCTCTAAAGCTACCAACCATGGTTTCAATGCCAATATTCGCCGCCATAGCAATCATAAATGCCATAGTTGCAACACCGCGATAGCTCATACTGGCGGCTGCATCGGCAAAGAACCAACGCGCTTTTACCCAAGCGAGTGAGTAGGAAAAACTGTTGAACAGCGTCCAAATAAGATAAGGCGTAAACAGCGCAACACTGAGTAACATCAACGCAATAATTGCAAAACCAGAAAGTTGCGTTTGTGGAACTTGATACACGGCAATCGCCGCGACAGTCAATGCGCAAGCAACAAGGGCTTGCAGGCGAAATTCTGTGCCAGCAAATCGAAGCAAAGAGAGACGAGCCGAAAGACGAATAGGCTGCGATTTTAGCAACCGGACGAGGGGCCAAGCGCACGCCGCGAATGCACCAATCAACGCCATGGCTAAACTGTAACTACTCCACTGCCAATTCCAGCTAATCGATAAACCGACATTAGCATCATACAAGTCACCCAAACTGGCTGAAACCGCTGGAATAAGTTGATTGGCCAATAATAACCCCAATCCGTTACCGCATATCCAGCTAAGCAGGACCATGCCAAACAACTCAATCACCAATGCTTGGGTAAGCTGCCAGCCAGAAACGCCCGCTTGCCGTAATAACCCGACTAAAGGTTGGCGCTGGATTAAAGATAAAGACATGGCTTGGTAGAATATGAATAGCCCGACCAAAAATGCCAGCATACCCATTGCATTGAGATTGAGATGAAAAGCACGCGTGAGTGATTCCAGCTCAGTGCGAGAACTACGGACTAGCGTCAAACCATTAGGTAAATTATCTTTTAGTCTTTTCAGTTTCTCTGGCGGCATATCACCACAAGCAATAACAGATAAGCCCGAACTTTTCTTGAGTATACGCACCAAGGATAGATCCGCAATAACGCGTGTGCCGTTGATGAGATCTTGTTGATCGATCTGAATAGGACCTAACTTTGATTCATCATCAAGCACGATAAAATCACCCGTTTGCCAACCTTGGAGACGAGCGAGATCAACACTCACCAAAATAGGATACGGCGGATTCATCAATGATAATGTCGAAAATTCCGATAAAGGAAGGCCGCTATTGGTTGGCAACATCGCGACGGGATCAAGCCCAATCAGCGAAATATCCGTGCCATTTTTTGTCGTCAAACGATGGTTTTCAAAAGGAGCGCACTGAGAAAATCCATCACGGCGCAACTGAATATAGAAACCTTGGGGGATTTTATTGGCAATATGCTTGGAACGAATACGATAAGGTAATGGATTAGAAAACAGCTTTTCGCCATGTTCATAACTTTGACGAGCATGCTGGTTGATGGCCGTCACTCCCACCAACAATGAAACGCCAAGCGTTAAACCCAGCCATACTAGAATGATTTGTAAAGGATAACGCCGATAATGACCAAGTAGCGCCTTAACTACGGGCCATAACATGCAACAACCCTCCTTGTAAACGTACGCGACCATCCATATGCTGCGCGACTTTTTCACTGTGCGTCACCAATAATAACGTGCAATCCAGCTGGCGAGTTAAGGTCGTCAATAAACGCATCACCGCCTCGGCATTACGCTCATCAAGACTACCGGTTGGTTCATCTGCTAATAAAATCTTAGGCTCCATGTACAAGGAGCGCGCGATCGCAGCACGCTGCTGCTGCCCACCAGAAACCTCTTCAGGGTATCGGCCTAGCAACGGCATTAAATCAAGCGAAGAAAGAATTTGACGCAGTAAACCTTGGTCTTCCGGCATTCCTTTCAACTGACGACAAAAGCGAATATTATCCGCGAGATTGAGGGTGGGAAGAAGATTAAACTGCTGAAATATATGACCAATGTTATTTCGGCGATAAGCGGTACGCTTATTTTCTGACGTGTCATGCATGGCAAAACTTGGAAACCAAATTTCGCCAGAATCGACAATATCTAATCCAGCAATAAGGTTGAGTAATGTACTCTTACCCGAACCACTTTCACCCATCAATGCGATTTGGTCGCCTCGGTTTAATGTTAACTCTGCCCCCTGTAGCACGGGATGAAATTCATCGCCATCTAGATAGCCTTTACACAGGTTGGTCAGCTGTAACATCAAATCGCTCGCAATCGACTAAAATTGGATTGTGAATCTACACTAATTCTCCTGCAGTAGAAAGCATTTTGGATACCGGATCACATTATGTGCATCAAATTGCACCACCTAACTGCGTTGTGTCTAATTTTCAATCAAATTTCGCATCCACTTCTTGCTTTTCATTCGATAAAGAGAACCGCCCCATTTAATCAACTCTTCAACGAGAAACAATAAATAGATGGCTTCAGGCTTAGCCCCAAGCACAATCGCACAAAATGCGGCTAACGGAATACCGATCAGCCACTGCGCGACTAAATCTTGATAAAGACAAAACTTTACGTCACCGCCAGCTCGCAACACGCCAACAATCACCGTCATTGGAATGGAACGTAAAATGATGCCAAGGCTCAGTATCACGATAAACTCTTCAGATAAAGCACGGGTTTCATCCGTCAAGGCGGTGAAAGAGTTCAGGATAGGGATCTGCACCACATACAAAGCGGCAGCGACAACCACGCCCACAAGAAGGCTGATGATAGTTAGGCCCAAGGCTTGATAATAAACGGCATCGTACTGCTTAGCGCCAAGTTGGTTACCGACTAAAACCGCAGCCGCATTCGACATCCCAATCAGTAAACTCAATGAAATTGATTCTACTGGCGTCATCACCGATAACGCAGCTAAGCCTTGCACACCACTCTGCCCCATGATGGCATGATAGACAAATAAACCGCCTGCCCATGCTAGGAAATTAAAGGTAGTTGGCAACGAAAGCTTCAAAAAACGAGAAATGGTAGGCCATTCAATGATGGCTCGGATATCGTCAATTCCAAACGCTAACAGATGTTTCTTGGCATAGAGGTAACCGTATAAACACGCGACTTCAATAAAACCACTGAGCACGGTAGCAATCGCCGCACCTTCGATTCCCATCGCGGGAAAACCCAATTTGCCGAAAATCAGCACCCAGTTTAAAAACACGTTTGAAACAATACCAATACCGCTAAAAAACGTACTGAGCCCCGGTTTATGCATCGCTCGCAGCCCTACCGCCATACTACTGACGCAAGCTACAGCAAACATACTGAGTGAGGTAATAATCAAATATTGGCTACCTAGCGCATTAACGGTCTCGGAATCCGTGGTTAGTGCCATGATTTGACTTGGAAACAGTAAAAATAGTGCCACCGTCATTACAGCAAATAGGTTAGCGACTAACCACGTAAGTGCCGTACTTTCTCGCACGCCCTGTTTGTTTCCTGCGCCCCAATACTGAGCTGTTAAAAGTGCGCCTCCGGTTGTCACGCCCACTAGCATGATGGTGGTGACAAAAGTTGCTCTAGCGGCAACGCCTACCGCAGCAATTTCTGCCTCACCTAATTGCCCTAGCATCAAAACATCCACTAGACCACGGCTAGAAAACATAATACTTTGCAAGGTGATCGGCAGAGCGATAGCCATTAAGCGACGGAAAAAATCGCCTCTTGTATGTAACACGATTTGCGAAAAAACAGACAACCGATCACCTCAAATTCAACACATTGATAGCACAGGAAAAATGAAGTCGCTATTATACGTCTGTGAGCATAATCTAACCATCTTATTTGAAGGGACCGTCATGAAAAAAGTGTTAGTACTCGGCGCATCAGGCTATGTCGGCTCACAACTGTTACCTTTGCTATTAGCGCAAGGTTTTCAAGTAACGGCCGCAGCTAGGCACATTGACTATTTAACCTCACGTGCCATATCTCATCCCAGCCTTACCTTGCGTTATTTAGACCTTACCGATAAAGAGGCGACACTTGCGCTTATCCCACAATTTGAACTGGTTTATTTTTTAGTGCACGGTATGGCGCAAGGACATGATTTCGTCGACTATGAATTGTCGTTAGCGGAAAACGTTAAACAAGCCCTTGAGGTTAGCCAGGTCAAACACCTGATCTACTTAAGTGCGATTCAGCCACAAACCGGAAACTCAGAGCACCTCAAAGCACGGAAAATGACCGGCGATCTACTTAGGAAAAGTCCTGTACCAGTGACCGAATTAAGAGCCGGTGTCATTCTTGGACCGGGATCAGCCGCATTTGAAATCATGCGTGATTTTGTTTACAACTTACCGATGCTCATCACTCCCAAATGGGTTGATTCCAAAGCAAATCCGATAGCGCTGGAAAACCTCAATCATTATCTACTTGAATTAGCTAATGAGCAGCCCGTTGCACACCAATTGTTTGAAGTCGGTGGGCCTGACACCCTCTCCTACCGCGAACAATTTGCCATTATTTGTCAGGCAACGCAGAAACCTTTTCGGTTATGGTCTACCCCACTATTAACCCCCAAAATGGCTTCTTACTGGCTAGGTCTTGTCACCTCCGTCCCTTCTAATATTGGCAGAGCACTACTTGCCGGTTTAGATCATGATTACATTGCCGACTCACAAGCCATTGAAGCACGCTATCCTCAAAGACTGATCTTATATCGTGACGTTGTCACCAAAATAATCGAGCATGAAGGGGAATTTACACGCTCGCAAGTGTGGGGATTTGATCCAAGTGCTCTACAGCGTTGGCAACCCGGTTTTGGCTACTATCCTAAACAAGCAGGAGCAACGATTCAGACCAGCGCTTCTGCTGAGGCTTTATGGAATGTTATCCGAACCATAGGAAGCCGCCAAGAAGGCTATTTTTTTGCCAATGCACTATGGCGTACACGCGAATGGCTCGATCTTTTATTCGGTGGTGGCAAACCTGTGCGCCGCTCCCCTTGTGGCCTGGAACTGCAAGTTGGCGATTTTATTGATTCGTGGAAAGTGATCCGCTGCCAACCTCAACAGTTTTTGTCTCTTCTTTTTGGGATGAAAGGCCCAGGATTAGGGCGATTGGAATTTACCATTAAAGATCTAGGCGAAACGCGAGAACTCAATGTGACCGCATGGTGGCACCCCAAAGGATTCTTAGGGTTACTTTACTGGTTCGCGATGATGCCTGCCCACCTTTTTATTTTTAATGGCATGGTCAAAGCCATCGTCAAAAAGGCACAAAAAAAGAGCTAGCGAAATCGCTAGCTCTGCAACTTATTGGGTTTCAATTCCATACTAATCAATAGGAAAGCCTAATGGAATTTCAGCCAATTGCACGCCATGGTTGCTTGGGTATATCAAATACTCACCATGATATTTCACATTCGACTTATAATCGGTACGTTTGTGCACCATAAAGCCAGCACTGCTGGCCTTTTCGACGAAATCAGCATGATGGCCCCGCACAAACCAGTTCATCGGCTTCACGAGCAGTTCACCATCAAAGCATGATTCACACTGATTTGCGCACAAAGCCAATGAGTTTTGCCCATCGGTAAAAAGCTGTAATTTGCCTTCATTCACCAATGGATCACATGTTGTCACTTCCCAGTGAGCCGCTTCCATGAATTCCAAAAACGCGTCAATTTTCTTATCGGTAATGATGTTATCCGCGTCTTGCGCAAAAAACTTACCGTAAAATGCTGAGATGCGTTTGAAGATAAACAGTAATTCAGATTGGTTGCCTTTCGAACGTCCAGCTTTCTGCCAACGATTTAAATCATCCACCACACAGCGATGAAATCGTTGTGCTTTCAATGCCTTACTCACCCAATGCACCAAAAAGTGATTATTAGCTAAAGGCGCATTCACCAGCTTATTCGCTTGGTGTTCTGCTGTTAACTCTTGCAGCGCTGTATTCACTACACGTTGAATTTCGAGGTAATACTCTGACATTACGCCTTTCTTCCTAATGTCCAATAAAAAAGAGATGAAAGTACCGAGCACGCCGTCATGACCACAATCATCGGCCACTCAACATCACTAGGCATCATCGCGACAATCGCCGCAACCACTGAGCCTGTGCCAAAACGCAACGTTCCAGCCAGTGAAGAAGCGGTACCCGCCATTTTCGGATAACCACTTAACAATAATCCCATTGAATTACTGCCTATCGTTGACAATGTACCAATAAAAAGCACCACAAAAGGCACAATACCCCATAAACCAAGGTTGAGTAACCACGCGATAAATAGCCCGATACCTGCGCACAACTGAATCAATAAACCAAAGCGTAGCATGGCGTGGGAACCGACTCGTTTCACCATTCGACCATTCAAGCTGGTCATGATAATCATCGCGACGATATTGAGGCCAAACAGGTAACCAAATTGATCAGGATCGACTCCATAAATATCAATATAGACAAAAGAGCCTGCGGTCAAAAAGGCAAACATACCAGCGAACGAGAAAGCACCAGAAAAAACAAGCCCCATCGCGACTGGGTTACGGCTTAACTGCACATAGTTGCGAATGGTATTTCGAAAGCGTAGTGGTTGACGATTTTCTGCACTGAGTGTTTCTGGAATTTTCCAAACCACGAGAGCAATCACCACCGCGGCAAAAATAGCTAACACCCAAAATATCGAACGCCAACCAAACCAAATGGCCAAGTGTCCGCCAATCATCGGCGCAGCTAACGGGGCAACGGTCATCACTAAGGTGACAAAAGACATGGCGCGGGCAAAATCTTCGCGATCAAACATATCACGCACCACCGCTTGGATAACCACAGCCGCCGCTGCTCCAGCAAAACCTTGCGCAGCGCGAACATACGTTAACGCTTCAATACCCTGCGTAGTCGCACTCACAGTGGCAGCAATACCAAACAGTAATACGCCGATCAGCAACACTGGGCGACGGCCATAACTGTCGGCCAGCGGGCCATGCAATAGTTGGCCTATCGCAAAACCAGCGGTATAAGCAGTCAGCGTCATTTGTACCGCTCCAGCACTCACACCGAGATCTTTAGCAATCGCTGGCATGGCTGGCAGATACATATCAATCGCCAGCGGCGTTAATGCGCCAATCGCGCCTAAGACTAAGAAGAGTAAAAAACTAATGTGCGGCGTATTATT
>NZ_CAWMCN010000097.1:0-110402 GCF_963865925.1 Vibrio sp. ZOR0018
CGAGACAGCGGTCGTCAGCAGTAAGATAGAAATGGTCAGGCCAGAGATTTTACCGAGCGAGCCACCTTTATCGAGCTTCACAACCGCAGCGATCATCGACACCAGCACCAAAGGCATAATCACCATTTTTAGCAAACCAACATAGCCGTTACCGACGACGTTGACCCAGCCTAATGTTTCCTTGATGGCCACATGTCCTTCACCAAGAACTACTTGTAGAGCAAGGCCAAATGCGCTGCCTAGGATTAACCCAAGTAGCACTAAGCGTGAAAGAGTGTGAGACTTTTTCTGCTGTCCGAAGAGAAAAAACAGAATGCCAATAAATACTGCGAGTGCGGCAATGGCTGCAACTGACATGATGCGACACCTTAAAAGTTGTGTACCCATGATTACGTTGATCGCCGATGAGCGATGTAGTCGATAATGCTAGGTAAAAGGGGAATAAAAGCGATGAAACGCAACCATATCTTTTAACGTAGGTTAATCCAAAGACAAAATCAGCATGATTTAGAACAAATGGTTATCAATCTTTCTATTGTGCTGGTAAATGAACCGATCGGTGAGTTATTTAAGCAAGTCATTGATACTTCTTGAGCAAGGCAAGCATGTCGCTAGAGTGCAAAATATCTATGGCGTGTGGTTGTATCTGAAAGAGGCAATAGAGCATAGCGCTTGCAACATCTTGCGCGGAAATGGGGATAAAATTGCGTAAGCGCCCTAGTAGCAGAGGGTGCAATAGAGTCAGAATCACTCGTACCCATTTTTCATCCGTTCGCTTGTTTTTCCGAATGCCAGTTAGAGGCCCAGGCCTGACGAAGGTCACTTGTTCAAAACCCATTCGGCGAATGGTTTCTTCCATTCTCCCTTTGCATTGTAAGTAATGAGATCGAGAGCGAGCTTTGGCACCTAAGCTCGAAACGATGGCAATGCGCTTGACACCCAATGTCTTCATTGTTTGAGCAACTTGACAAACCAACTCATAGTCTACTTTCTCCAGCCCCTGCTTTGAACCCGCTTGCTTACGGGTAGTCCCTAGTGCGATGAGACCAAGCTGGGGAGGGACAAAACTTTCATCCCAGTGCGTGATTTGCAGCTGCGGATGAATGATTTCTTGCAACTTTGGGTGTTGGATTTCGGTGCTTTTTCTGACTAAAGAATAGATTTGAGAGACGGCTTGCTCTTCTAGCATAATGGCTAAAGCATGCTGCCCAACGAGACCGGAAGCGCCAGCAATAATAATAGTTTTGTGTCGCTTATCCATCGTTTTCTCCTTTTTACCTTGCAGTGATTGTATGCAGTGCTGCTTACTTATGGCAGTGTATTCTTTCGCTTTCATCGTATTCAACCATTTATAAGCACCTATTTTAGAAATAATGCTTTAGTGACATTGCATCTTTATCGCTATTAACTAAATTTTTAGTGTAGGTAACTAAAAGAAATGAGCTGCTGTCAAATACAGAGATAAGGCGTAATAACAATGAAAATAAAATCTAAACTGTTGCTCAGCTTGATTTCGGCGACCATTATCCCTGTTACTATTGTTTCAACGGTAATGGTGACGAATTTACGTTCACAAGCCGTTAGTGATTTTATTGAACAAAGTCATGGAGAAATGAGTCAGGTTGATAATGCCATTGCCATCTATTTTTCTGGCATTGAACAAAATGTGAAAATGTTAGCCAACTCACCCGCGTTGCAAAAAGTGGACAGTTCCATTACCCGTTATATCGACAAAATAGCTGAACCGATGACCCCAGATAGCAATGGAATGGTGGAGCGTGGAATTTATGAAGCGCTTTACCTTATGGGTGAGGCGCACAAAGGTTATTCGTACGTTTACATGGGAACCAAAGAGGGCGGATATATACAATGGCCGACGGGTAAGGCGTCAGACAATTATGATCCTAGAGCTCGCCCGTGGTACAAAACGGCGATGTCTAGTCCAGGCGAGATAAAACGCACTCAAGCCTATTATTGGGAGCCTGATGACGCCACGATTGTGAGCAATGTTTTGTCCTTTAATGCTGCTGGTACCCAAAATGCTGGGGTGGTTGCGATTGATGTTTCGCTAAAAACACTGACGGATATCGTGAAGAAGATAAAACTAGGCGAAACCGGATACATTATGATGGTTGAGGATAGCGGTAACGTATTGGTGGATGCTAAGTACCCAGAGAACAATTTTCAACCCCTTGACTCCTTAGCTGCTGCATACAAAACGATAGGTCAAACATCCTCTGGTTTTATCAATGTCGAAATTGGCGGTGTGGAATATATGGCTAATGTCATGAATTCCGAAAAGTTAGGTTGGAAGTTCGTTGGCCTGATTACTACCGAAGAAGTTATGGCAGAAAGCAATAGCTTGATCAAATACATTTTAGCGATTGTTTTTGTGTTGACAGTGATTTTCATCATTGGCGCACTTTTTTTAGCGGGGTTGATCGCCAAGCCGCTTAGTTTAGTTTCAAGCGGCTTACAAGAGATAGCTGAAGGGGAAGGTGATTTAACCAAGGAATTGGTCATTCGTTCGAACGATGAAACGGGTCAATTGGCTGTGTATTTCAACGCATTTTTGAAAGCCATTCGATTACTTGTACAGCAAATAGGCCATGCAGGAGAACAGATGGGGGAATCGGCGCAAAGAGCGGCAACAATATCGGAAGACTTGTCAGCCGTTTCTCAACGACAGAAACAAGCGGTTGAGATGGTATCAACGGCGTTTAATGAAATGGTGTCTACTGCCAATGAAGTAGCAACGCTATGCAGCTCGGCAGCCCAGGCCGCTGATGACAGTCAGCAATTAGTGAGTCAAGGCCAGCAAAATATCCACACCGCGGTTTCTAGTGTCAATCAGTTAGCTGATTATATTTCAACCTCTTCAACCACGATTCAAGAGTTAGAAAATGATAGCCAAGGTATTACTGCAATTTTAGATACCATTCGCGGCATTGCTGAACAGACCAACCTGTTGGCTTTAAACGCGGCGATTGAAGCGGCCCGTGCAGGGGAGCAGGGAAGAGGTTTTGCTGTTGTTGCGGATGAGGTTCGTGCGCTCGCAAAACGTACGCAAGATTCAACCGAAGAAATCAACGGCTTAGTGGTACGTTTACAAAATAGGACCAAAGAAGTCGCAGAACAGATGACCGTGAGTTTAAATGCGTCACGGAAAACCGTGACAATGACTGAGTCGGTCAACGATAGCTTTACTGGCATCTATCAGTCAGTATTGTCGATTCACGATATGAATACTCAAATCGCAACGGCTGCCGAAGAGCAGCACCTAGTCGCAGAAGAAATTAATCGTAATATTCATCAAGTACAAGAAGATACTCAGAAAGTTGATGATGTATCGAGCCGAGCTCTACTTAACTCACAAAATCTCGCGAGTTCAGCTGATGATCTGAATAATTTAGTGAGTAAGTTTAAGACCCAGTAATTTCTGGGGAGATTTTTTATACCTAACCCATTTGAAGGAGAGAAAGTTAACCACTGACTTGTTGTTTCCATAAGCGTGCGTAAAGTCCTGCATGTGCGAGCAACGCTTCGTGAGTACCTTGCTCGGCCACTTGCCCATCTTCGATGACGATAATGTTATCGGCATGACGAATCGTCGATAACCGATGTGCAATACTGATCACCGTTCGATTATGGCAAATGGTTTCCATATTGCTCATGATGGCCGCCTCTGACTGATAATCGAGCGCTGAAGTCGCTTCATCAAGCAGTAAGATTTTTGGGTTAACTAACAATGCGCGAGCCAGTGCAATGCGTTGACGTTGCCCGCCAGATAAGTTGGCACCTCTTTCTCCTACTTGTTGTTCAAACCCTTGTGGCAGCGCTTCAATAAAGCTTAACGCACCAGCAAGCTTTGCAACGTTTATCAGCTCTGCATCGCTTGCATCGGGTTTACAAAGACGAATATTGTCGGCGACGCTGCCTGCAAATAGCATGCTTTCTTGCAGAACCACACTCATGCTGCGCCTTAACGAGACCGGATCTGCAATGGCGAGATCCATACCATCGACCAAGACTTGCCCATGCAAAGGTACATAAAGACGCTGTAGCAGTTTCGTTAATGTACTTTTGCCAGATCCGGAAGGCCCAGTAATACCAATAAATTGCCCCGGAGCGATGGTCAATGAGAGATTCGCTAAGACTTCCGGTGCATCGATATGATAACGGAAGCGAACATTTTTAAACTCAATGCCTCCTTGAACAGAAGGGATGGAAGCAAGGCCATCTTTACTATTTTCAGCCGGTTCGTTAAGAATGTCGCCAACGCGACGCAAGGCTACTAAGGTGTGCTGGAAATCTTGCCACACTTGCGCAAGTCGCAAAACGGGTTGAGTAACATGCCCTGCTAGCATATTGAAGGCAACCAATTCACCGGGGGTGAGCTGCCCATTGAGCACTAAGTTGACTCCCCACCAAAGTAAAATGGCAGCGGCTATTTTCTGCACTAAGGCAATCAATTGCCCAGCAATTAAACTGGCTTTTTGGGCTGAAAACGCGCATTCAATTTGTCGACTGAGTACTTGCTGCCACCGGTCTAAAAATCGAGCTTCCGTTGCGGTTGTCTTGATTGTTTCGATACCCGTTATAGATTCAGTCAGGAAGGTGGTTGTCTCTGCTTCTGCGTCATACTCTGTCGTTACCTTGTGACGAACCCAAGGTCCAATACCTAACCACAGCAGAAAATAAATCACTAATGAACCGATAATCAGCCCGGTGAGCGCTGGCGCATAATGAAACATCACACCAATAAAGAGGGTGATAAAAATGAGATCCAAGAGCAGCATTAAGGTTGAGCCCGTCAAAAACTGACGTATTTGCCCCATTTCCCGTACGCGGGCGATGATTTGCCCCGTTTGACGCTGCTTGAAATAACTTAATGGAAGATTAATCAAATGCCGATACAATCGCCCTGATAGTTCTGCATTGACTTGACTAGAAAGATGACCAAAAACCGTATTGCGCAAATAACTGTAAAGAGGTTCAGCAATAGCCAGCGCAAGCATAGCCAGCGCTAAAACGTGCAAACTCGACAAACTTCGCCCCACAAGAACCTTATCAATAACGGTTTCAAAAAGTTTGGGACCAAACAGGGCAAACAGTTGCAGCACAATCGAATACAGAAACACATCACGTAGCTGTTTTGACTGACGGAGTACCGAAGGCATAAACCAGCGGAGGCCAAAAGCGACATCGCTTGGCTCTATACTCTGCTCAATCAGTAATAAGACCTCATAACAGGAACTTGAAGATCCTTGCGCCAACGGAAACTCGAAATAGCGCTGTTTAATGGGATCGTACAAGGTCCAACCATACTCGTTTAGCGCATGAATGACATGCCATTGCTGACGGATTTTGACCAATGCAGGTAGCGGGATCGGCTCGCTTCCTCTGACGGTGATCATTCGGCTTTTCAGACCAATAGATTGAGCGGCCCGCTGAATGTCGAGAGCACTGAGCTCATTTTCGGCAACGCCTAGTGTATGAATCAGTTGTGATGGCGTGACTTTCTTATCAAACGAAAGGCTGGCAAACGAGAGGGCCGCTAATGCGCCATGGCTTTCTTGATCATGAACCGTTGAGACGGTGTTGGTTAAGGTATCCACTCTATTTTTCTCGCAATGCTTCAGCTTGATATTCTCGGATTGGGCTGAGTAGATAATCGATGATCCGACGTTGGTCGGTTTTAATCTCAGCCACGACAGACATACCGGGCAATAAGGCAACAGAGGTACCATCGACTTCAATTGTGTGGTTTAACAATTGAACTTGAGCGGGAAAAACCAACCCAAGTTGCTCATCCATTGTCGAGTCTCTAGAAACGTGGACCAATGTTGCCGATAAGGTGCCGTAACGCGTATAGGGAAAGGCATCAATTTTCAACGTCACGGGTTGGCCAGCATAAATAAAGCCAATGTCTTTATTGAGAATTTTAACTTCGGCGACTTGTACCGAATCGTCAGGCACAATAATCATCAAGTTTTGTGCTGGTTGTAAGACCGCCCCAAGGGTGTGAACACTCAATTGCTGTACAGTGCCAGTGACAGGAGAGCGAACCACTTGTAATCCTTCATGTTCGCGTACTTTGTCCAGTTCATGTTGCAGCGCTGAGAGTTGTAGGTGTGCTTGCTGACTTTTGTCTTGCCACTCTCTGGCTTTTTGCGCACGCAGCGCTTTTAAACGCTCTTCTAGGTTGAGATATTGCTTTTGCAGCACATGTTGTTGTGATGTTTGCTGGGCTAACGCTCGTTCGGATTCTAATAACTCTTTTTCCTGCTCCAGATACTGCACTTGACCGATCAAACGCTGTTGCTTGAGCTTTTTTTGAGCATCAAGGCGCTGAGTAATATTACTCACTAACTGTTTTAAGCCTCTGATGTCGACTTCAAGTGAGGACTGGGAAGCAAGATTGACCTGCATTTCAGCACGCAAGTTTTCCAACACCGATGTGAATTCGTTCTTTTCAGTATCAAAGCTGTCGATGACCTCTTGCTGTGCCGAAGGTGCCAATGCCAAATACAGGGGATGTTGAGCTAGATCAGCCTTACCACGCAAAGCTTGATACTTGAGAAATTCATGGGTTTGATAGCGTATTTGATGACGCAAACGTTCAATATCTTGGCTAACGCCTAACGTGTCCAGAGTCAGTAAGGGCATCCCTTTTTCGACACGTTCGCCGTCTGCTATATGGATTTGTGCTACTCGGCTTTGTTCGTAAGACTGAATCACTTGTGAGCGCCCAGGGACTAACAGCCGCCCGTTTGCAGTTGCTTGGATATCCAATTTTCCCCAATAGGTCCAAAGTAAGGTGAGCAGTAACCCTAAGCTTAGCGTGATGGCTGTGATGCGAGCAAACGGAGAGGGCGGGCTCTGCTGTAGAGCAAGATGGCCGGGTAAAAACTCAAAGTAGCCGTTCGTTTTCGAGCGCTTAGAGCGAAGCTTCTTTAACTGAGAGATCATACTCGCTCATCCTCTTGTTTTAATGCTTGTTGCAGTTGCCACAGCTGGAAATATTTGCCTTGTTCTGCGAGAAGTTGTAGATGCGTGCCTTGCTCTGCAATCTCGCCTTTTTCCAGTACGATAATCCGGTCACACTCTCTTACCGTAGAGAGGCGGTGTGCGATGGTAATAACGGTACGCCCGGCGGCAATTTGCTCCATATTGGTTTGAATGATGACTTGTGATTCATCATCTAAAGCGCTGGTGGCTTCATCAAGAATCAAAATCTTAGGGTCTGCAAGCAGTGTGCGGGCAATGGCTAAACGTTGCCGTTGTCCGCCTGAAAGTGACTGTCCCCCTTCGGCTAAAATCGTGTCGTAGCCCATTGGCAACTTTAAAATAAACTCATGAGCGCCCGCTAATTTGGCCGCTTGCACAATCTCATCCAAGCTGGCTTGTGGCTTTGAATGGGCAATGTTGTCGCTGACACTTTTACTAAAGAGAAAGTTCTCTTGTGATACCACCCCCAACTGGCGACGCAATTCATGAACACCGATCTGTTTGAGTGGGGTGTTATCGAACATGATTTGGCCTGATTCAGGGCTGTACAGCTTGAGTAAAAGCCGAGCCAATGTACTTTTTCCCGAACCCGAGCCACCGACCACACCAATTTTCTCACCCGCTTGGATATCGAGTGAAAGCTGATTGATGGTCAGCGGTAAATCGGGTTGATAACGGAAACTCACTTTACTGAGAGTGATCGTACCTTGCAGTTGTAGGGGATGGCTAGCTTGCTGCTGTTCGGTGGGCAAATTGAGTAGGTCGGAAAGTTTATCGACTGCAATTTGCGCTTGTATAAATTGTCCCCACAGCTCGACGAGCCGGGCAAGAGTTTGTGCAACATGACTGGCGAGCATGTTAAAAGCGATCAGTTGACCTATGGTCATTTGTAACGCGAGCACTTCTGATGCGCCAATCCATAGTAGAAAGACGCTCGCTATTTTTTGGATGAACTGCACTGCGTGGCTAGAGCGGTTATTCCACTGCTGAACCACATAGTTGCTCGATATCATCTGTTCGGTTTGAGTATCCCAACGTCGAATAAAGCGAGGTTCAGTCGCTAAGCTTTTAATGGTATCACTCCCCGCGACGGTTTCAGTTAGAAACGAAGTGTTGTGCGCCATATGGGTAAATTGTTGTTCAATCGCTTGTTGCAGCCTTGGGGTTAGCCACCAAGCCAAAAAGAGATAACACGGCAGTGTGGCCAATACCAATAAGGTTAGCCCGCCAGAAAGTAAGCTCATCACATAGAAAAAGATCACGAGAAAAACGAGATCAATCGTGAGGGTAAACATCGAGCCTGTGATGAACTCGCGTATGGTATCGAGCTCTCTTACTCGAGTCACAATCGCCCCAACTTGCCTTGATTTGAAAAACAGCAGCGGCAAACCAAACAGATGATGAACCAATTTAATGCCAAGCTTAATATCAATGCGGTTAGCGGTATGAGCATATTGATATTCGCGCAAACCGCGCAGCAATACCTCAGCGATTCCAGAAATAACTAAGACGAACACTAAAACATCGAGTGTCGAGTGGGCTTGATGCACTAATACTTTGTCCATCACGACTTGGAAAAATAGCGGTGTAATAAGTGCAATAACTTGCAGTACGAAAGAGAATAAAACAATCTCAGCGATTAAATGTTTATGTTGCGATAATTCAGGTAAGAACCAACGAATATCAAAAGAGGATTGTTTTTTTTTGATATCTAGCGTTTTTCCATTCCAATTCTGTTTTAAATAGCTTGCGTCTACTACTTTTGGGGTATCTGAATTACATGGATGAATTAAACATTTATCTTGTTCAACTTTAGCTAAAATAAATGGGCGATTATTTTTGTTAAATAAAATAATCGGTTTCTTTATTTTAGTAATTCCAGCAAAAGACTTCACTTTATTAGCAGTGACTAAATAATTTCTTCCTTTTAAATCTTTTATTATTGAATCAATTGCATTGGATGGCGTTTCATTAGAGATGTCTAATTTTATCTCACGAATTCCGATCAGCGGTAAGTAGACTGATAAGCAATGTAGCATGGCTTTTTTTTCATTTAAATCAGTCATATAGTTGATTCTTCAAGGGCCAGAAAAAGAAAGGGGGCGGATCATATCATTAATATCAATAGATGCTCAAATATTATCTGGTCTGATTAGTTAATTGCGGTTTTTAAAGGTTTTAATTATCAGTTGCTTGTATTCGGTAATATTTTGGTTTTGTTAATTTATTCATGACTTAGCGTTATTGTATGGTTGCATGCCATTGAAATGCTGTATAACATTAAAAATCATTTTTGGGTTATCGCTACTTTTTTATAAGTGGATTTAATCTTTTTTTATTTTCTTTTTAAATTATGAGGTGAGTTATTTATGTCTGAGAAATTCGTTCAAACTGTATCGAGTGTTAATTATAATAAAGGTGTTTTTTCTCTCTATTTTGTTGGACAGAATCAGTCCAACATGGCGAACGGTATTATGGCGGAAAGTGATACGGACTTAGAGCTAAAAGAAGTGATTCATATGCCTGCTTCTGGTTTTATGTATATGGTTTCGATGGTTAAGAATATGCTTGAAGATCCTCGTATGAACGAAGAGTTAGAAAAATTAATTGCCGCTGGTTTTCTACCATCACCGAGTGAAGCACCTCAAGAGAACGAGAGTGGTATTGAGCCTGCTAAAAAACGCGTGACACGCACGAAAAAATAAAAGGTGGCTTAGCGTATGTTGATTCAACATCACGCGGCGAAACTGGATCGTGCAATGATGCAGAAAATGATGGGTGGGATTCTTTTGCTCAGCCAATATTCTCCTCTGCATCAGCGGTATCTTATCAGTGAATGGCAGCAACGGATTATGCCATCATTTGAGTTAAATCAGTTTTGCTATTACGAAGATGAACAAGGACGTCCAATTGCATTTTGTAATTGGGCGTTTTTGTCTGAGCAAGTGAGAGAGTTGTTATTGTCCGGTGAACGAGAAATCGAAGCCGCTGACTGGCGCTCTGGTGATCATATCTACATTCCTGAAATGCTTGCTCCTTTTGGTCACGGGCATCAAATCGTCAATGACTTACGACAGCGTGTTTTTTTACCTTGGAAAGGGCAAAAAGTGTGTACTGTCCGCGGCAAAATCGACACGCAAAACGACCGCTGTATCCGTAAGGTACAGTGGTTTTCTATTTAAATAATAATAAGAGCCACAGTCTATGGGAAAACCATTTTGGAGAAGTGTCGAATACTTCTTCACCGGAAATTATTCCGCCGACGATGGAAATAACGACATTGTTGCCATCGGTTTTGGCGGCGAAATTCATGCTTATGGTGGAGATGATCATATTCATCTGGGGTCGATCGGAGCCACGGTATATACCGGTTCAGGTAACGATACGGTATCGGCGGGGGCCGGCTATCTAAAAGTTGAGGATACAACGGGGAACCTGAGCGTTCGAGGCGCTGCGGGTTATGCGGATATCAAGAAAAACGGAGACGGTAATCTCTCATTTTCAGGTGCTGCTGGTGGTGTAGACATTGGTCATGACGGCCAGCATGGCAACATCAGCTACGCAGGTGCTGCGGCTTACAACCACATTAAGCGTCAAGGGTCATCAGGCCATGTTTCTTTCCAAGGTGCTGGTGGCTACAACGCTATCTGGCATGAAACCAATCATGGAAACTTGAGTTTCGAAGGTGCAGGTGCGGGCAATAAAATCGATCGTACTTGGTTTAACCAGTATCAAGGATCTCAAGGTGATGTGCGTTTTGTCGGCGCGGGGGTTGCTAACAGTATTAGCTCACGTGTTGAAAGCGGTAACCTGCACTTTAGTGGCGCTGGTGCGGATAACCATTTGGTTCGCAAAGGCAAGGTTGGGGATATTACCCTAGAGGGTGCCGGGGCATCCAACCGAATTGAGCGTACGCACAATGCGGACGATGTGTATACCGAAACACGCGGTAATATTCGCTTCGAAGGTGTGGGTGGTTACAACAGCCTTTACTCTGATGTGGCACATGGTGATATTCACTTCTCGGGCGGCGGTGCTTATAACACCATTACTCGTAAAGGTTCTGGGGATGACTTTGCGAAAGAAGGAATGGCCAATGCCAAGGCTGATAAAGTTGTATTAACTAAGGCAGTGATGAGTGGTTCATGGATAGGACAAAATCATCAAGTCACGGCAGTAAAATCAGCTAACGAGCCTAATACTTATCTTTTTGCTTTCGCAGACTCCTCGTATACCAAAATTAACAAAGTACAGTTGCGTAATGATCCTCAAACCGGAGAACTGAGATATTACTCTTCGGCTTGGTATAAAGAGGGTAACCATTTAAACAACTTAGCGAATCAAGATATTTCCAACAACGGTGGTTTCACAGCCGTTAATATCAATGGTGCTTACACGTTATCTGATCTCAAAGTTGAACATCAACAATCTGTCACTGTTCATGCCGTTGAAAAAAGCCTGACTGAATATGAGTGGGTGACTTACGCCAATGGTGCGGTGATTGATGCGAAAGATGTGTCATTGTCGGATGCAAAAATGGGTGGTCACGCGATTTATGCTGATGGCACTAAGGTTGATGTCAAAGCGGTGAAATCAAACCGCAAACCCAACACTTATGTTTACGCTAAAATGCTGGGACAACACACGAAAATCGTTGTGGTTGAACTGGCGAACGATGCCGAAACTGGCGCGCTGAAATATCAAGCTCGTTCTTGGTATAAAGAAGGTGATCACACGGCCAATTTAGCTAACCAAGATATTTCGTCTGCGTATGGATATCACGCAATGGGCAAAGGGGGTTACTCGCTCAGCGACTTGCATTACAGCGTTAACGCGGTAAGAAGTACCAGCGAAACCGTGGCTGATATCGACGAATACACGGATCAAACCTTATTCAAACCCGTAAGCGATAGCGGCGAAAGCTCTGGCGATATTCATTTCAATGGTGTCGGTGGCGGTAACGTTATTAAATCCAACGTAACACGCGGTCATGTTTACTTTAACGGTGGCGGTCTTGCCAACGTGATCCTGCATAGCTCTCAGTTCGGTAACACTGAATTTAACGGTGCAGGCGCGGCTAACGTGATTGTCAAAAGTGGCGAAGAAGGGGATCTCACCTTCCGCGGCGCAGGTTTGGCAAACGTATTAGTGCACCAAAGTCAGCAAGGCAAGATGGATGTTTACGCGGGTGGTGCGTTGAACGTGCTGGTTCGTGTCGGTAACGGCGACTATCTGGCTCACTTATTGGCTTACGGCAACATCTCGGTACAGAAAGGCCAAGGCAATAGTCGAGTTACTCTGCTGGGCGGCTATAACACGCACACGCAAATCGGTAGTGGTGATGCACTATGGCTAGCGGCTGGCGGTTTCAATGTCATGACGCAAGTCGGTCAAGGCGATGTGGCTTCGGTACTGGCTGGTGGCGCAAACGTACTGACCAAAATGGGTGATGGTGAACTCACGGCGGGCATGCTGGGTGGTGCGAACGTGATTACCCATATCAGCAGTGATGATCAATTATCGAATACCACGGCGGTGGCACTCGGCGGCGCAAACATTCTCACCAAAAAAGGCAAAGGCAACACCCTTGCGGTGATGGGCGGAGGCGCTAACGTACTCACCCATGTCGGTGATGGCACCACAACTGGTGTCATGGTAGGCGGCGCGAACATCCTAACGAAAGTCGGGAATGGCGACACGACAGGCATTATGCTTGGTGTTGGCAACGTGCTAACGCATGTTGGTGATGGCCAAACCCTTGGTGTAATGGGCGCAGTAGGCAACATCTTCACCAAAGTGGGCGATGGAACCTCCATTGCGGCCATGATTGGTGCAGGCAATATCTTTACCCATGTGGGAGAAGGCAATGCTTGGGCACTGATGGGCGGCCTTGGTAACGTCTTTACCAAAGTGGGCAACGGTGATGCTCTCGCGTTAATGGTGGCCGAAGCTAACTTCTTCACCCATATCGGTGATGGTATGTCGGTGGCGCTTATGTTAGCCAAAGGCAACATAGCAACTAAAGTCGGTAATGGAACCACACTTGCGGCTATGGTGGGTAACGCTAATATCTTTACCCATATTGGTCATGGCAGCACGTTTGCGGCGATGATTGGCCAAGCCAACATCATGACCAAAGTGGGCGATGATCTCACCGCTGCGCTGATGGTCGGTAAAGCCAACATCTATACCCATGTCGGCGATGGAACTAGCCTAGGAATATTCGCAGGCGAAGTGAACGTGATGACTAAGGTTGGTAACGGCACAACCTTGGCTGCGATGTTCGGTAAAGCCAACATCATGACACACGTCGGCGATGGTCTAACGGGCGTGTTAGCACTGGGCGAAGCCAATATTGTCACCAAAGTGGGTGATGATTTCATGGGGGTTGTGGCGGCAGCAAAAGCCAACGTCGTGACCCATGTCGGTGATGCAACCACCGCAGCGGTATTGGCTGGTAAAGGCAATATCCTCACCAAAGTGGGCGAAGGCACCACGGTAGGGTTGTTGATTTCCGATATCGGCAACGTGATGACTCATGTCGGAGATGGCACGACCATTGGTATTGCCAAGGGCAAGGCAAACATCATTACCAAAGTCGGTGATGGTTTGGGTGTTAACGTGGCTTGGGGTCAAGCAAACGTGTTTACCCAAGTGGGCGACGGTGATCGCTATAACTTTGCCAAAGGTGAAGCCAACGTCATCAGCAAAGTGGGCGATGGTCAAGAAGTCTCTGTCGTGCAAGGTCAAGCCAATATCATTACCCATGTGGGTGATGGTGATGATTATACCGGTGCTTGGGGCAAAGCTAACGTTATCACCAAAGTGGGTAATGGCCGAAATGTTGTGCTAGCCAAAGGTGAAGCCAACATCGTGACTCAAGTGGGTGATGGCGATAGCTTTAACGCACTTTGGAGTAAGGGCAACATCGTCACCAAAGTCGGTGATGGTATGCAGGTGACCGCCGCGAAAGGTAAAGCGAACGTAACGACTCGAGTGGGAGATGGCCTAAACGTCACTGCCGCTTATGGTGATGCCAATATTAGCACCGTGGTTGGTGACGGTATTTCGGTCAATGTTGCTTGGGGCCAATACAACGTCAATACCAAAATCGGCGATGGTTTGAACGTCGCGGTCATGAAAGGTAAAGCCAACGCTAATATTCATGTTGGTGATGGTTTAGGGGTTAATGCTTCTTACGCTCAAAACAACGTGGCGATCAAAATCGGTAATGGTGATTTCTACAGTTTGGCGGTCGCATCGAGCAACACCAGTAGCAACAAGCTCTCCGCCCTGTTTGATAACATCAAGCAAACCGTACTTGGTGTCGGTGGCAGCCAAGCAATCAACTACTTAGTGCAAGGCGATGAAGCAAGCTCATCTGGGACTCATAAAGGACGTGGTGCAATTGCAACGCCAGAAATCACCAAGCTTGATGGCTTCCAAATGGAGGCGATTGAAGAAGTGGGCTCTGATTTGGGAGACAGCCTAACAGGTAGTGTGACCAAGGTAGACGCACCTGATCTCAATCAAATGCAAAATGCGCTCAGCGTTGATGACTCTTCGGACCAAGTTCAAGGGCCAAATCTCATTGTTAATGGCGATTTTGAGCAGAGTGATTTCGGTTGGAGTTCTACGCATGGTGTCGAAGCTTATGTTTCTGCAAGTTCATATGGTTTGGAGCGGGATGGGCACGGTAACAATGTGTCTGAATTGGCAACAGATCAAAGCACGACTATCTACCAAGATATTCAGAACCTGACGGAAGGCGAGGTCATTGCTGTGAGCTTTGATTTTGCAAAACGTGCAGGCATTTCTAATAACGAAGGCATTGACGTTCTCTGGAACGGCGAAGTGGTTTTCTCATCGTCTGGTGACGCCTCTGCTTGGCAGCAAAAAACCTTAAAGCTGACCGCTCATGCCGGCAGTAATCGTATCGAATTCAAAGGCACAGGCCACGATGATGGGTTGGGCTATATCTTAGATAACGTAGTTGCGAAATCAGAAACGCCACAGCAAACTAATGCGGTGAGTGAGCATGCAACGCAAAATCAAGCGTCGCAGAATGCCCTATCAGATAAAGAGCGCGCAGAAGCGGATCGCCAGCGTCTAGAACAAGAAAAGCAGAAACAGCTCGATGCTGTCGCAGGTTCGCAAAGCCAACTGGAATCTACCGACCAACAAGCTCTGGAAAATAATGGTCAAGCTCAACGTGATGCAGTGAAAGAAGAGTCGGAAGCCGTGACGGCTGAGTTGACCGAACTGGCACAAGGTCTCGATGTGCTCGATGACAAAGCCACGCATACGGGTGAGTCGGGCGACCAATGGCGCAACGATTTTGCCGGTGGCTTGCTTGATGGTGTTCAAACCCAATTGGACAACGCAAAACAGGTTTCTGGTGAGCAGATTGCTGCCGCGAAACAGACGCACGCGGACAATCAAAACAAAGTCAAAGATTCGGTTGCACAATCGGAAGCAGGCGTCGCAAAAGGTGAGCAAAACCTGGCGGGTGCAGAGCAAGGCATTGCTGATGCTAAAACTGATGCTGAAAAACGTAAAGCTGATGCTTTGGCAAAAGGCAATGACGCGAAACAAGCCGAATCTGACGCACACAGCGCAGCAAACGACGCGCAATCGCGTGGTGATCGCGATGCGATGAACGCGGAACATAAAGCCAACCAAGTGCAGAATGATGCGAAAGGGGCTAAGCAAAACGAAAGCGATCGACCTGATCGTCAAGGTGTTGCGGGCAGCGGCCTTGTGGGTCAAGCACATAGCGTCGAAGCCGCTGGTGTTGCGGGCCGCCATATCAACGCTGACAGTCAAACAAACGCTGATGGCCGCTTTAGCGAAGGCTTGAGCGAGCAAGAGCTAGAAGCCTTAGAAGGTGCGACCAATGCAGTCAACCGCCTGCAAATTAACGCAGGAATTCGAGCGAAAAATACGGGTAGTTCTGTCACTTCTATGTTCACTGAGACAAACGCCGACAGCATTGTTGTGTCAACAACGGCCTCTCAGGATGTGAGCCGAAAAGAGATTCACATTTCAGGGGTGAACCTAGAAGGGCTAAGCGCTGTTAAGGGAAATCAACCGACTGGTCAACTTGGTTCTAAAAGCGTTCCCGGGTTTAAAAGCCATTTTGCATCGACATCCATTGGTATAGAAAATGAGCTATCTGGCCTAGTTGTTGTTTTACCTAAGAACTCAGCACAGACGTTTGGATATGTGCATGATTCACAAGGTAACCCATTGTTTATGTTGACCAAAGATATGAATCAAGGTGGTTACAGTAACCCAGTTGGTATCACTGATATCAAAGGGGTGAACAACTGGCAGACTCATACCATTGAATTGGTTACATATCCTAGTGAAACCAGTGATATGGTTGCGATTGAAAGTCGCAAAGAGGCAATGTTATGGCTAGCGAAAGAATTTACAGGCCATATCAATCAATCGAACCACCATAGCTTACCTAGTTTGGTTAGTGATGACGGGCGTTTTACGCTGGTTATATCGAATTCGAAGCATTTCATCGCGGCGGGTAACGGTACTTCTATTGAAGCTCAAGGGCAGACAATAGGAATGACCCCTAGTGGGCAACAAGCCACGATGGCCATCAGTGCGAAAGAATTTGGTTCAAGCTCGTCATTGGAAGTGAGACTTCTAGAATCTGCGCCTTGGTATCAGTCAGGACTGAGAGATGAATTTTTAGTAAATGCGAACGAAGCTAAATTAGATGATCCAGTGGCAGCGCAAAATGTGTATGCCTATCTAACATCGGTGTATTCAAAAACAGCAAATCTGGCGAAAGAGTACGGTATCTATATTAATGATTGGGATCCTGCATCTGAAGGCTTCTCGCCGAATGCTCAAGGGTTAACCGATCCGAAAGTGAAAAATGCTTGGGAGATTTTGCCGAGAACTAAGCCAGTAAAAATGCTGGAGCTTCTGAGCGCAGACGACTCACGATACGTGCGACAACAAATTATTGAGAAGCTGAAAGGTTCACATTCAGAAAGCCTTGCTAAGAACGTGTTTGAATACTTCCAGTATGGCGGAGAAGTGGCGGGGCATGGAATCAACAATGCAACGACAGGAAGTTCGCAGCAGCCTGAACCCGCGATTTTGTTTGAGTTTCGCAGTGTGCCGAGTGTTTTAAGTAAATTTGTGCCTAAAACAGAGTCCACCGCAAAAGTTGATGTTAAGGCACTCGATCATTTTGACTCTGCTAGCCGCAAAGCCATCATTACTGAAGTGAATGCTCTGGTGAGCGATAGTGATGATTTCGATGCCTGGTATCAGGAGTATCGGGCAAGCAAAGGCCAGCCTCCAGTTAAAAACCCTAAATCCAGTGCTTCTGCAAATCATAAAGCAGAATGGTTGATGACGCAGCATGCCGAGCAATGGGCGAAAGTGACAGCGCCTTATATCGAAAGTAATGAGACGAGCACGTCAACACAAACGACGGTAGAAACGGGCGAAGTGCTTAAAGGACTCGAGAAAGATTTCAAACTTTATGGCGAAGCGCTGCAACCGGATACTCGCGTACCGGGCAAATTGAAAGACATTCGGACAACCGAAGATTTCTTGAATGGTTATAAAAACGACCATGCGAAGGATATCGTTGACGGCTTCCGTTCAAACATGAACATCAAGCAACTGGTGGATCTGTTTGTTAAAGGAAACTGGAGTGCAGAGCAAAAAGGTGCGCTTGCTTGGGAAATTGAAAGTCGTGCACTGAAAGTGACGTTCCAGAACAAGTCTGAGAAGTACAACCGACTGTTCCGTGAGATTGCCTCTGCTGGCGTCGTGGATGCGAAAGCGACCGAGCAACTTGCGCCACAGTTAATGCTGTTGAACCTATCGAACGACGGTTTTGGTGGTCGTTGTGATCCACTTTCTAAACTCGTTCTGGTTGCAAAGCAGCTCGAAAACGATGGCCAAATTGGCGTTGCAAGACAACTGCTAGAGAAGATGTACTCTGCGGCAGCAGTGCTGAGCAATCCAACGCTTTACTCAGACAGTGAAAAAGCCAACGCTAGCAAACTGCTCAGCAGCTTGGCGGCCATTCATGCAAAGAACCCAATGCATGATACGTCGATGAAAGTGTGGCAGGAAAAGCTGGAAGGGAAGCAAGCGCTGACCGTAAACAGTGTGGTTGAGAAAATCACTGATGCATCGGCTAACGGTAAATCGGTGTTGCTGGAACTTGATGCTCCGGGACATGCGATGGCGGCTTGGGCAAAAGGCTCAGGTGACGAGCGAGTTTACGGCTTCTACGATCCAAATGCTGGCATCGTTGAGTTCTCGTCAGCAGAGAAGTTTGGCGCCTACCTAACGCGTTTCTTCGGCAAGTCCGATCTGAACATGGCTCAAAGCTATAAGCTGGCTAAAAACGACGCAGGTGAAGCAATCTTCAACCGCGTGGTGGTAATGGATGGCAACACGTTAGCAAGCTACAAGCCAACCTTCGGTGACAAAACCACTATGCAGGGGATCCTCGATTTACCTGTGTTTGACGCAACGCCGATTAAAAAACCAGGTACTTCAGATGTCGATGCAAAAGTTGTAGATGACACGAAAGAAGCATTGGCTGATGGAAAGATACTTCACAACCAAGATGTGAATGATCACGATGAAATCACCACATTACTGAAAAACAAGCCTGTATTGGATAATGCGGAGACGATATCAAACGCAGATTCTCGCCATAAGAATTATCAATCCCGAGATTTAGTTCTCGAGCCAATCGTGCAACCAGAAACCATCGAGCTTGGTATGCCTGATATCGATCAGAAAATATTGGCGGAGGTTGCTGAGCGTGAAAATGTCATTATCGGTGTTCGACCAGTTGATGAGAAGTCGAAGTCACTGATTGATTCTAAGCTCTATAGCAGTAAAGGTTTATTCGTTAAGGCGAAAAGCTCTGATTGGGGGCCAATGTCTGGTTTTATTCCTGTAGATCAGTCATTTGCCAAAGCATCTGCGAGAAGAGATCTCAATAAATTTAACGGCTATGCCGAACAATCCATTGAGTCTGGTAATGCGGTAAGTGCCGATTTGTATCTGAATCAGGTTCGAATGGATGAGTTGGTGTCTAAATATCAGTCACTGACAGCTCTTGAGTTTGATGCAGAAAGCGGTATGTACAAAACAACGGCAACCAATGGTGATCAAACAGTCACTTTCTTCCTGAATAAAGTGACTGTTGAGAGTAAAGATCTGTGGCAGGTTCATTACATGAAAGATGGCGAGCTAGCGCCGTTCAAAGTGATTGGTGATCCTGTATCTAAACAGCCGATGACAGCAGACTATGATTTGTTGACGGTGATGTATTCCTACGCTGATCTAGGGCCGCAAGATAAGGTCAAGCAACCATTAACTTGGGAGCAGTGGAAAGAGTCTGTTACTTACGAAGACTTAACGCCTAAGTATCAAGAGCTATACGACAGTGAGGTGCTTTATAACAAGAAGGATGGGGCGAGCCTTGGTGTTGTGAGCGATCGCTTAAAAACTCTGAAAGATGTGATCAATACCAGCTTGGGCAGAACCGATGGCCTAGAGATGGTGCATCATGGTGCAGACGACGCAAACCCTTATGCGGTAATGGCGGACAATTTCCCTGCGACTTTCTTTGTACCTAAAAGCTTCTTTATGGAAGATGGTTTAGGCGAAGGAAAGGGCTCTATCCAAACGTATTTCAATGTGAATGAGCAAGGTGCGGTGGTGATTCGTGATCCGCAGGAGTTTTCTAATTTCCAGCAGGTAGCGATTAATGTCAGTTACCGAGCATCACTCAATGATAAGTGGAATGCTGGCCTTGATGACCAACTCTTTACACCAGAGCGCAAATTGTCTCATGAGTTCTTAGATGTGAGAGATGAACTCGCTCATAAATTGAAAGCAAAAGTTGTTGATTTTGAAAAAGAAGTTCAACTGGATAGACTCGGTGATCATCAAGTCGATAGCACTTTATCAACGTTATCAGTGATGGCTTTAGACAATCAAAACGTCGACGATTGGAGTCAGATAGCGGTTGTGCCTAAAGATGACGGCGGTGAAACGCGCTTTGATGGCCAAGTGATTGTTCAAATGGAAAACGATTCAGTAGTTGCAAAAGCGGCGGCAAATCTAGCTGGCAAGCATCCTGAAAACAGTGTGGTCGTTCAGCTCGATTCTGAGGGGAATTATCGCGTGGTGTATGGTGACCCATCGAAACTGGATGGAAAGCTGCGCTGGCAATTGGTTGGCCATGGGCGTGATGATTCAGAACATAACAACACTCGCTTAAGTGGCTACAGTGCCGATGAACTTGCAGTGAAATTGGCGAAGTTCCAGCAGGCATTCGGCCAAGCGGAAAATATCAGCAACAAGCCTGACCATATCAGTATTGTCGGTTGCTCTTTAGTGAGTGATGACAAGCAGAAAGGCTTTGGCCATCAATTTATCAATGCCATGGATGCCAATGGTCTTCGCGTGGATGTGTCTGTTCGCAACTCTGATGTAGCGGTAGACACAACAGGGCGCAAACATACTCAAGATGCCAATGGAAATTGGGTAAAAAAGGCTGCAAACAATAAAGCCTCACTGACTTGGAATACGCAAGGCGAAGTTACCGCACGTGACGAGATCATTCGTAACGGTGTGGCGGAAGGGGATATCCATCTTTCTCGTGTTGGTGCGAGTGAGGTTAATGAGCCAGCACGTGGTGCCATCGGCGACAACAGTGAGGTGTTTGAAGCACCTGAAAAGCGTAAACCGGAAACGGATACTACGGCATCGGCGGGCAGTGACAATAAGCTCAGCTACTCGGGTAATATTCAGGTCAACGTCGGTGATGGTGAGTTCACCGCAGTTAACTGGGGTACGTCAAATGTTGGTATTAAAGTGGGTACGGGGGGCTTTAAGTCGCTGGCCTTTGGTGACAACAATGTCATGGTTCATATTGGTAATGGTGAGAGCAAGCACAGCTTCGATATTGGTGGTTATCAGGCACTAGAAGGTGCGCAAATGTTCATCGGTAATCGCAACGTTAGCTTCAACAAAGGTCGCAGTAATGACCTTATCGTGATGATGGATAAGTCGATCCCGACACCGCCACTGGTCAATCCATTTGATGGTGCATCACGTATTTCAGGAGTATTACAAAGCATCGCACAATCAGGAAAGGGTGCCGATTGGTTAGCGGCTCAAGAACAGCAGTGGACACTCTCTGGTGCGAAAAAATTTGTCAAAGAGATGTCCGGTCTCGATCAAACTAGCAGTGTTGACTACAGCAGTTTGGTTGATTTGGACTCTCAGAATGAGCGCAGCAGCTGCGGCTTGAAGTCTGACGCTGAAGCAACGTTGAATAAAAAGTACAACCAGTGGCTAAGTGGCAATAGTAATAATGATACTGGCAAGATGAGCCGTGCGGATAAGTTCCGTCAAATGAACGAGAAGTTGGCCTTTAACTTCGCGGTCGGTGGTCAAGGAGCCGATATTCAGGTCACCACGGGCAACTGGAACTTTATGTTCGGAGACAACATCCAAGCGATTTTGGATACCAATCTCGGTTCATTGTTTGGCGTGTTAACCCAGCAATTCTCAGCAACGGGAATGGCTCAAACGACCTTTACCTATAATCCGCAAGACTTGCCTCGTCAGCTTAAGAATAAGCTGCTGGGTAAATTTGCAGAGGTCGGTGCAGAGACGACTTTAGGTGACATCTTCGGTGTCAATTACACCGCTGATGGCAAAATAGTCTCTCGTACTGATGAAGCGGTAGATGGCGTTGCCATCTTAAAAGAGATGCTAGAAGTGATTGGCGAGTTTGGTGGTGAGCAGCTCAGCGCATTTACTGACCCAGAAAAATTGCTAGATAGCCTCAAAGCGGGAATCGATATGGGGGCTGATGGTCTTCAATCCTTTGCTGAAAGTCATGGACTGAAAGAGAAAGCACCAGAGGAAAACGATACAGCGCAAGTGACTCTCAATGGCGCGCCTGCGGCAACGGAAAACGTATCAGCCACTGTTGAAGAAACCAAACCAGAGCGCGCATTTGGTTTTAATGCGCTCAATTTGCCCAATTTATTTGCCACCATGTTTAGCAAAGATAAGCAGGCAGAGATGGCATCATTGGTCAGTAATCTGAAGCAGAATCTCACCGCCGATTTGCTCAATATGAAGGATAAAACGTTTGATTTCCTTCGTAACAGTGGGCATTTGCAAGGGGATGGCGATATGAACGTTTCTCTGGGTAATTACAACTTCAACTGGGGCGGTGACGGTAAAGATCTCGGCGCTTATCTAGGCGACAATAATAACTTCTGGGGAGGACGTGGAGACGATGTGTTCTACGCAACGGGAGTCTCCAATATTTTCACCGGCGGTGAAGGCCACGATATGGGCGTTTTAATGGGTCGCGAGAACATGATGTTCGGCGGTGATGGCAATGATACGGCGGTTGTGGCCGGACGCATTAACCACGTCTTTATGGGCGCGGGTGATGATCAATCCTTTGTCTTTGGCGAAGGTGGTGAGATCACCATGGGGTCAGGTAATGACTATGCAGTCACTTCAGGTAACTTCAACCGTGTGGACATGGGAGACGATCAAGACTTTGCTGTAACCATCGGTAATAACAACCAACTTGATCTTGGTGCAGGCAATGACTTTGCGAGAGTCTTTGGCAATCACAACCGAATTGATGCTGGCCAAGGAAACGATGAAGTCAAACTGATGGGTTACCATGCTTCGATTAATGCTGGCGAGGGCGAGGATTACTTAATTGCCGCCGCCATCTCAAAATTCAGCACATTAAACGGTGGTGAAGGTAACGATGTCATGGTGCTTGGGGGTTACCAAAATACGTTCAAAGGCGGTGCTGGCGTAGACAGTTTTGTGGTCAGTGGTCAGGTGATCGATAACGTGGTTGAAGATATTCGCCAAGGTGAAAACATCATCTTCAACGGTATTGATTGGAACCGTTTATGGTTTGAGCGTAGTGGTTACGATCTGAAAATCTCTATGGCACGCCATACTGATACTTCTTCCGATCAAACGCTATTTGATGCGTTAGGTTGTGTTACTTTCAATGATTATTTTGCAAATAATCGAGCCAAACTTATTATCGGTTTAGGTGAAAAAGACGCTCAAGGCGAGCAGGAATATACCTGCTTGACTGATAATGCGTTAGACAACCTCATTCAAGCGATGAGTTCCTTCGCGCCTAAGGTGGGAGAAAGCAACTTTATGGATGGATTAGCTTCTCAGCCTCAGCAAGCGATTATGGCCGCATGGTCGGATGTGAATACCGGGAAGTTTAGCTTGTCGTAATCATGTCTTTCACGGGTTAAAACCAGCCTTTGTGGGCGTGTCTGTTTGACAATAGTGCCCATATAAACCTAAAAACGCCTCCTGATTTTATAGAAAACAGGGGGTGTTTTTTTAGGCTCAAATAGGCAAAACCTAGCCGATACTAGCGAATACGAGTAAACTCTTCTCTTTTCATGGAAGAGCCCAGAAGCAATGTTAAAACAAGATCATAGCCAAGCAATACAACAAAGAATCGATCAAAAAACCAAACCGTTAGGAGCGCTGGGCCAACTTGAGTCATTAGCACACCAGCTCGCCTTAATCCAAAGTCAAAATCAGCCTCAGCCCACTCAGCAGATCACCATTCATAAGCCTACAGTACTGATCTTTGCTGGCGATCACGGCATTGCAGATGAAGGCATTAGCATTGCGCCAAGCGCGGTGACTCAGCAAATGGTGCTTAACTTTCTGGCGGGTGGTGCGGCCATCAACTGTTTTTGTCGCAGCAATCAAGTCGAGATGAAAGTGATAGATTGCGGGATCTTACTCCCTGTAGAAAGCGACAATCCGCACTTTCTTGTGCAGCGCTTAGGTAACCGAACGGAGAACTTTGCTCGCCAAGCGGCGATGTCTGTAGAGCAAGTGAAGCAAGGGCTACTGCTAGGCAATCAGGCCGTGCAGCAGGTGATCCGTGCGGAGTCCAATATAGTGATGTTTGGTGAAATGGGCATTGGCAATACCAGTAGCGCTTCTGCGATATTAGCAGCGCTTTCTAAACATTCTGTTGAGCAGTGCGTTGGTTACGGCACTGGCATTTCAACACAGCAATATCAGAAAAAAATACAGTTGGTGAAGCAAGGCGTAACACGCTGCCGTGGTTTGGATCCAGAAACGGTCCTTGCGGAAGTAGGCGGCTTTGAAATTGTGCAAATGGTCGGAGCATTTTTAGGCGCTTACCAGCAGCAAACGCCGATTCTGGTGGATGGATTTATCGTCACGGTAGCCGCGTATGTGGCCACACTTATTGAACCAGATTGCCGCGAGTTGATGATTTTTGCTCATCAGTCCCATGAATCGGGCCATCAACGCGTACTGGAACTGTTAAACGCGACACCACTGCTTAATTTAGGGTTGAGGTTGGGTGAGGGAACGGGTGCTGTATTAGCGGTACCTTTGGTCAAAGCGGCCGCCGAGTTTTACAACACCATGGCCAGTTTTGCCGACGCAGGAGTGACAGTGTAATGCTGCGCGTTTTCGCTTATCAATTAGAGCTGTTCTGGTTGGCGTTGAGTTTTTTCTCGCGCCTTCCTATTCCTAACAATACGCCCTATTGCAGTGAACGAATGAACCGATCTGGGCGCTATTTTTCCTTGGTTGGTCTATTACTCGGCGCGATCTGCGGTGCCATCTACAGTGTGCTGATCCTGATTTTACCAAACGAGGTAAGCATCGCACTGACGATGGTGGTTAGTTTGCTATTAACAGGGGCGTTTCATGAAGATGGCTTAACTGACATGGCGGACGGCATTGGCGGAGGAATGACGGCTGAGCGCCGTTTGAGCATCATGAAAGATAGCCGGATTGGCACTTATGGTGCGGCCAGTTTAGTGATGGCGCTACTGTGTAAGTTTCTCTTTTTAGAGGCGCTACTTGGTTATGGCAACGTATTAATGGTGTGGGTACTAGGCTACAGTTTTAGCCGTGCGATAGCGGCATCGTTGATTTTCGATATGCCGTATGTAAGCGATCTCGATAGCAGCAAAAGTAAGCCGCTAGCCAATAAACAAACCCTTCCAGAGCTCATTTTTCTACTGCTGTGCGGCTTAGCGCCTGCGTTATGGTTTGGTTGGCAGGTAAGCTTAAGTTTGGTATTGGTTGCTGTAGTTTTTCGTATTTTCTTCAAAGCTTGGTTGATGGCGCGTATTGGTGGCTTCACGGGTGATTGCCTTGGCGCTGCACAACAGATTATGGAACTGCTGATCTATCTGCTGCTTATTGTATTCGCTGGGTTGGGTTATTTGAGCATGGGAATGATTGAATAATGGTGCATTTGATTTTGGGTGGCGCGCGTAGCGGTAAGTCTTGTTTCGCTGAACAGGCCGCAAAGCAAGAACACCAAGCCCTGCTAATGCGGCTGCCGCAGGCTCAGCTTAACTATGTTGCCACCGCGATTGCGTTTGATGATGAAATGCAGGCAAGGATTGCTCACCACCAGCAGCAAAGAACGTCGGAATGGCAAGAGCACGAATGCCCTGAACAACTACCTGAGTTAATTGCCACTTTTTCGGCACATGATGTGGTATTGGTGGACTGCTTAACGCTGTGGCTGAATAACGTTATCTATAACCATGGCCAGCAAGCTCACGAAGCGGAGATAAAAAAGCGAGTCGAGCAACTCTGTTTTGCCGTTGAGCAAACGCCCGCCACTTTGGTTATCGTCGCTAACGAAGTGGGCCTTGGCGTGATCCCGATGGGGGAGGTTTCGCGCTTATTTGTCGATAACGCGGGCTGGCTTAACCAAGCGCTAGCCAAGTTAGCAACCCGAGTGAGCTTTATTGCGGCGGGCTTACCGATTGTTTTAAAAGACATCGCTTTAAAAAACACTGCTCTAAACGACATCGCTTTAAAAGGCTCACAATGATCAATCTCTATTTGATGCGCCACGGTAAAACCGTCGGTCGGCCTGCGCTCAATGGTAAAACAGATGTGCTCGTTGAAGCGCATCGGCAAGAGCAGATCGCTCACACTTTGCTGAGATCCCCTTACTCCTTCTCAAACATCATTACTTCGCCGCTACGCCGTTGCCATGATTTAGCGCAGCAACTGGTTTTACAGCAGCCGAAATTGGATTACCAAATTGAGCCTGATTTCCAAGAGATGGATTTTGGTGACGTCGATGGCGTGGCCTTTGATGAACTGCAATCGATGTGGCCAGTAGTGGAAACTTTGTGGACCAATCCGGCCCAACATCAACTACCGAATGCAGAAAACTTGGCCGATTTTCATCAGCGTGTAACTCGTGCTTGGGAGGCTCAGATTAAAGAGATCAAGCAAGACACTTTAATCATCGCTCATGGTGGAACAATCAGAATGATACTTGCCAATGTTCTAGGCACTGATTGGCAAAACCAATATTGGTATAGTGTGTTGAATATCGACTATCAATCATTAACTCATATCCAAATAGGAAAAGATAACGCTAAGAATGTGAGTGTGAAGAGCATCGGAATTCAAATTTAGCATCGGGTGAGCATGCAGTAGAGTATGGAGTAACTATCAGATTTAATGATAGAATTCCCGGCAATTAACGCCGGCCTCTGGTTAAGCGTATTTTGTATAAGGTATTGAGACGATCGTTGATGAGTTAAGTTTACCCTTATCCATCTTGATAAGTGGGATCGCCTCAACATAAATTGCTTCTACAATTCATTAACATACCGCTGTGCAATAAAGGAGTAACGCATGACGAAGTCCCTTTTCCGCCAATCTTTCCTATTTGATAGTTTGGATTTAGACCAAGAAATGGTCACTGGCGAAATCAAAACGGCAGCTGGTATTACGCTTAAAGTGCTCTCGCGTGGAGTGCTCGAAGTGATTCCCGCTCATCTCAACGATGAGAGTAAGCACATCATTATTTCTTGCGGTATTCATGGTGACGAAACTGCGCCAATGGAATTAGTAAATAAGCTGGTGGATGATATTCAGTCAGGTTTTCAAGCGGTCCAACACCGCTGCTTATTTATTGTGGCTCATCCTCAGGCGACGAATCAACATACCCGTTTCGTGCAAGAAAATTTGAACCGTTTATTTGATGATAAAAAGGGCAATACCTCCCTAGAAAGAGAGATTGCACAGCATCTCAAACAGACAGTGAAAGACTTTTTCGAACACACCGCTGAGCAAAACCGGTGGCATCTTGATTTGCACTGTGCGATTCGTCACTCCAAACATTATTCGTTTGCCGTCAGCCCCAAATCTCGTCATCCTGTCCGCAGCCGCGCACTGATGGCATTGATTGAAAGTGCGCATATCGAAGCGGTGCTGCTTTCAAATTCACCCTCGAGTACCTTCAGTTGGTACAGTGCAGAGAATTTTGCCGCGCAAGCTTTAACGCTTGAGCTGGGGCAAGTCGCACCTCTTGGTCAAAACAACCTAGAGCGATTAGTCGCGTTTGACTTAGCCATGCGCGATTTGGTAGCCAATGCGACACCTGAACACTTGCCAAGAAAGCCAACCATTTATCGTGTCAGCCGTACCATCGTCCGTTTGCATGACGATTTTGATTTCATGTTTGATGATAACGTCGAAAACTTCACCGCGTTTAAACATGGTGAGGTATTTGGTCATGATGGTGAAAAGCCACTCATGGCGAAAAATGAAGATGAAGCGATCGTATTTCCTAACCGAAAAGTGGCATTAGGCCAGCGCGCCGCGTTAATGGTGTGCAAAGTGGCGACACGCTATGAAGACGATCAATTGGTATACGATTAACCGATGGTACTTTTGGCTTGTTAATCTTTTGACCTGTTGACAAGGTTAACAGGCGATTGCTTTGGTATATCACTTTCTATTTAAATGGCTTAACGGTAAGGTTAGGCCATTATTGTTTCTCTTACTTACATATAAGCGCATGACGTTCAATCAGTTACTCTTAAAAAAACAGCGTCGCTGGCATTACGCCCTCTACGCTATGATGGCATTGTTGATTTCGATGAGTGCGTTTTATTTGATGGTGGGTGAACTCTTTATCAGCCCATTTCACGCTTGGTCACCACTGGAATGGCAGTTAGTGACTGAACTTCGTGCTCCTCGTCTGCTCTCTGCCGTCATCATTGGTGCTTCACTAGCCGTATCAGGCGCGGCGCTGCAAGTGCTATTAGGGAATGTTTTGGCAGAGCCGGGCGTGCTTGGTATTTCTGGTGGCGCCAGTGTGGCGATGGTAGTGGTGCTGTTTTTCTTCCCTGCCTTGGCCTCCCCTGAAATTTTCATGCTTTGTGCCGTAGTCGGTGCGATGGTGTTTACTCTTTTACTGGTCAGCATGGCTAAAGCGATGCGTTTAAGTACAACCCGCTTACTGCTGGTCGGTGTGGCGCTGGGTATTTTATCTGGTGCTGTGGTGACATGGGCGTTTTATTTCAGTAATGATCTCAGTTTAAGGCAACTGGTTTACTGGTTGATGGGCAGTATTGGTGGTGCAAGCTGGTATCAACATACGCTTTCATTAGCTGCGCTTCCGGTGATCATCTGGCTTGCTCTGCAAGGAAAAACGTTAGACAAACTGATGCTGGGCGAAACTCATGCAAAGCAGTTAGGTGTGGATGTGCATCGACTACGTTGGAAATTGATTTTTGCCGTGTCGCTGCTGGTAGGAGCTGCGGTGGCATTGGGCGGTGTGATCAGTTTTGTTGGGTTGGTTGTTCCGCATTTATTGCGCTTGGCGTTTGGTTCTGAAAACCGCTACCTTTTACCTATGTCGGCTCTGTTCGGCGCACTTTTACTGGTCTGCGCGGATACCGTTGCCAGAACGGCGCTTAATGCTGCTGAGCTTCCACTTGGTGTCGTTACTACCACCATTGGTGCGCCGATTTTTATTTGGATGTTGTTGAAAAACCATGATTCACGTTAATAGCCTGCAGGTTTCATCACGCTTATTACCACTCTCTTTTACCTGCCAAGCGGGAGAGGTGCTGTATGTTATTGGGCCTAATGGCAGCGGAAAAAGCACTTTACTCTCGGCGTTAGCTGGCGTGACAGAGAGCCAAGGTGAGGTCTACATTGGTGATCTTCAGCTTTCAAGCGCATCGTTAGAGGCGCTGTCACTGCACCGAGCTTATCTGTCGCAAAACGACAAGCCTGTTTTTAATGTCGATGTTTATCAATATCTTGCCTTAGCGATCCCCAGTTGCGCCGATTTACATTCTCAGGCTGTTAATCAAGCCGTGGTTCATCTCACTCAACGATTGAATATTCAAGACAAATTGCATCGTTCCATTCACCAACTGTCAGGCGGCGAATGGCAACGTGTCCGCTTGGCCGGTATTTGTTTGCAAATTTGGCCAACCTTAAACCCTTACGCGCAGTTATTGATATTAGATGAACCTGCGGCGCCTCTTGATATTGCTCAAGAAGGGTTGCTTTATCGTTTGATTGAAGAGGTTGCACAGCAAGGGATAGCGGTAGTGATGGCCAATCACGATCTCAATCGAACATTGCGCCATGCCGATCGCGCTCTGTTACTGCAAGATGGCGTATTGCAAAGTTCCGGCTCGGTTGAACAAGTATTAGAGAGCCAAGCGTTAAGTGCAGCGTTTCAGACTCAGGTGAAGCAGGTTGTTGTTGAAGGAAAGCCTTACCTTATCTTTGATTAAAAGCACAACTGTCGTGCAGTAAGCACACTTTTAGCGCATCAATGTGCTGAAGATAGAATGATAAAAATAGTAAGTCTATTAAAAACAAATGGTTAGGTTTTATGTGAAAGTTGGCACGCCAATCGCATTAATAGAATCGATACATTCTCGTTCTTGTTAGGCTTTTTATAAGTCTCTTAACCACCTTGCTCCCACAAGGTGGTTTTTTTTATCTGAGTCTTTGCAAGGTTATTGCGTCAATGAAGCAAGGTCAGCAGGACGGTAATAGACTGATTTGAGCACTTTACCTTGGCGAATCGTTTTGCCTTCAGAGACAAAATCTTGTGCGCATTTAGCAATAATGTAGTCGCCTTTTTGTACGGCCATCAGCTCAATACCTTGTTCAGCATAGTAGGCTTGGGTATCGGCATACTCTTTTTCATTGCGACATACTTTACTCATGTTCGAGCTGTGTACTTCATCCCAGCATGGAATAAATTCGATGCCACGATTCACGGCAACATTGAGCAGAAGATCAATCAAATAGCTGATCGCTAAGTTGTCACTCACTTGGCTATGTCCAAGGTGGACTAAACGACCCATCAAAACATACACAGTATCGATGATCGCATCCGCTTGTTCCGTTTTATTGTCAGCTTCAGCAAGTTCAGTCAACTCTTCAATCGCGAGCGAAGTATGCAACGTGTCAGCTTTATCGTTTAAGCTGCTGGCATCAGCAACGGGGAGATCAAAGGTGCTACGAAACTCGGTAATATCGCGGTAAAGATGATCGTAAATCTCTTGAGTAAGCTTGGATAAATGCATTATCTCGGTCCATTGGTTTGGTTAACAGGGATTGTGACGCGTAGTAACAAATTGATAGTAATAAACTGATAGTAAGAAAATGGATAGTAACAAACTGATGGCAAAGCTGCGACCCATGCCATCAGTTTGGTCAAAGAACAGGGTTACTTATTGAGAAACAAATAAGGAAACAGTTGGCGGCGTTCTTGGTCACTTAGAGCACTAACACGAGCGATATTGGTATCGGGAATCGCTTCTGGGTTAGGGTAGTGCTTGAGTACTTTTTCCATGCTCTCTTCACGAATAAGATGGAAAATCGGGTACGGCGAACGGTTAGTTAGGTTTTCGTCATCTTCGGGGCGTGTGCCGCCAAAACAGTAGTGAGGGTGAAAGGTAGCGACTTGGAAGATGCCTTGCCAATCTTGTTGCGTAATTAATGCTTCGACCCAATCGATAAAAAAGTTGTACTCAAAAAAATCTTCGAGCATGTTTGGCACTACCACTAAGGTGGTCTCAAGAGACTGTGCCGAGCTGCCTTCTAACTCTAGCAATTGTTGCAAAATGTCTTGCAGCAATTGTTCTTCAGTATCCGCTTCACTGACGAAAATTTTGATCTGTTGGTTACGTTGTGGTTTTGCGGCGAAAGGGCAGAGATTTAAGCCAATCACCACATCGTTAAGCCACTGTTCGACTTCAGTTGTGATGGCGGTTTTATTTATCGTTACGCTCATAGTGCTTATTAAAACAGTCAATTTGGCGCAAGCATAACATGAGTCTTTTGATAAAGTGAGTGGATAACACTACTTGATCAATTCATGCAGCGGTTTGCGGTGCGCAAGGGCGTGGTCATCATGGCGCAATTTCCAACAGAGAAAAAACATCGCCACATACAACACCATTCCACCCGAAACCACTACCGGCCAACCGCCATTTTGCCAGCAATAGAGTAGGAAAAACCCGCCGAGGCTGCCACCTACATAGTAATGAACCAAATACAGAGCGGTCGCGGTTGCTTTTGCGCTGCTGGCCTTTTGGCTCACCCATGAATAGGCAAGCGTATGAGTAAAAAAGGCGCCGAAACTGATCAACATTAAACCGATCAGCATAAACGGGATTGATTCAACCAAGGCTAGCCACATCCCCGACAAACTGAGTAAGGCTCCCAACATCATGCCCGAAATGGCATTGTAGCGTTTTGTCCAGTTGGCGGTCAGTTTCGAGCTGAGTGTTCCCGCCAAATAACATAGGAAGATCAATGATGCTAAGCCAATCGGTAGCGAGTAAGGTTCGGCGACAAGCCGAAAGCCCATCACAGAGTAAAGGTTAACAAACAGCGCAAAGTTAGTGCCACCAATCAGCATCGCTAGCCACAGTGTGCGGTTAGAAAGATGTTTTACTAGCGCACGATTGTGGTGAAAGAATAAGCCTCGTTGCGGCGTGAAATTGCGTTGAATGGGCAGCAACCACAGCACAATGATAGCGCATACGAAAGTAAGCAAGGCAATCACAATCACGGCTTGTTGCCAGCCAAAAGCGTCGGTCAATATACCGCCTAAAATTCGGCCGCTGATGCCACCTAATGAATTGGCAGCAATATAACCGCCAATCGCTTGGCTAAAAGCTTGAGGTGAAAGCTCCTCAGCCATGTAAGCCACGGCAACCGAAGCAAAGGCGGCCAATGCGACGCCCATTAGTGCACGAGTTAAAACCAGCACCCACAGTTGTTGGCTGATCAGCATCAAGCTGCCGATTAATGGCATCATGAATAGCCCTAATAACATCACTTTGCGGCGGCCAAAGGATTCGGAGCTGATTGCCCAAGGGACTAAACTGACGGAGAGTGCGAGGGTTGATGCGGCAAATAACCAGTTAATTTGAGTTTCCGAAACCGCAAAATGCGTAGCAAGGTAGGGCAACATTGGCTGAAAAAGATAGAGATTACAAAAGACTAAGAACGAGCCGAGCGCTAGTCCCCAAGTGACTTTTCGGTATTCTTTACTGCCAATTTCGATCATGATTACGCTTCACTTACGTTATGTATCTGTGATCACAGTAGCAGTGGCTTGGTGATTAATAAAATATATTAAAAATATCGTCGTGATATATAAAATATATCCCAACCTCGTTGGACGAATCTCGCTTCGTTTGATTTTGTGGAACCATAAAGCTATGGATACTCGCCATCTAAAACATTTTTCGGCTGTGGTTCAGTGCGGCAGCTTTACTTTAGCAGCCCAGCAACTGCACATTGCGCAGCCAGCACTCAGTATTTCGATTAAAAAATTTGAGCAGCAATTAGGGGTTGTTTTGCTAAAAAGAGATGAGCGAAAAGTGACGCTGACCCATGAAGGGCAAGTGTTATATGAACACGCCACTCGTATTTTGCAGCAACTTGAAGATGCACAATTGGCGATGGATGAGCTTAAAGGGCTCGTCAAAGGCGAAGTGAGGCTGGGCGCGCCGAGCATGATGGGATCCTATTTCTTTCCAGAAATTGTAATGGCTTTTAAAAGTCACTTTCCCTTGCTAAAAATGACGGTGATAGAAGCAGGAACTCAGTCGATTCGGAAAATGTTGCTCAGTGGTGAGCTAGATATTGGCGTGATCCTCAATCATGATCTTCCTCCGGATTTAGAGGTTGATCCCCTCTTATCATCGCAAATGGTGGCGGTAGTGGGGAAAGAACATGAGTTAGCACAACGAGAATCGATAGATTTTAAGACCTTTTTTGAGCATGAATTGGTAATGTTTAAGCCCGGTTATTTCCACCGCGACTTCATTGATAAAGTGTGTAAAGAGCATAAGCTCAGCGCACATTTCTCTTTTGAAACCAATCTGTTGCCAATGATTTTAAGTATTGTCAAACATGAGTACGCAGTGACTGCGTTATTAGAGCTTGTAACGGAGCATGAACCGGATGTACGAGCGATCCCTTTTGAACCGCCAGTCTGGTTAGATTTAGCCCTCGCATGGCGCAAAGAGGGCTATTTGTCTAATGCCGACCGTACTTTTATTGAATTTGTGAAACAGTACGTGTGAAAGGGGCTATGTGTATCGTTCGATTAACTTTGATAGATTTTTTCAAAGTTGTTTGGGTTCCAGCCAATCATAATTCGATCACCAATTTTTAAAGCCGGTACACTGCGCGCGCCGATCGCATCTAGTTCCTTCCGGCCGCGTTGCATTTTTGCGTTACATAAGCGGTAGGGGATCTGTTTGGCGTCAAGATAGCGCTGAGCATCTTTACAGTGCGGGCATTTATCTTTGACGTAGAGCACAATACGTTTCATCCAATTCACTCATTAACCGAACATAAAGGGCGGCAAGTTTACCCACCGAGGCGCTGAGTTTCAACTCTCTCGGATACGAAGCCTTGCTCCTTGTGATTGGAAAGATGAAACGCAGGCTTGATTCAGTTACACTTAGCGCCTTTTTTATGAGTCAGTTGCTGGGCTATGCATCCATCTTTTCGTTACATACAAAACTATCCGCCTCATCTCGTTTCACAAGTTGAACAGTTGATCACGGTCGGTAAATTCGTTAGCTGGTTTGAGCAACGCTACCCACAGCGCCATTCGATTCAAAGTGAAAAAGCGTTGTTTAACTACGCGATTGATCTCAAAAATCAATACATGAAGAAAACGGCGCCGATCAGTAAAGTGGTGTACGACAATAAAATCCACATTATCAATAACGCACTAGGGTTGCACAGTTATGTTGCCAAAGTGCATGGTGGGAAAATCAAATCTAAAAATGAGATCCGCATAGCGAGCATGTTTAAAGAAGCACCGGAGCCGCTGTTGCGCATGCTAGTGGTACATGAGCTGGCTCACATCAAAGAGAAAGAGCATAACAAGGCCTTCTATCAACTGTGTTGCCATATGGAACCGAATTATCATCAGCTCGAGTTTGATGCACGATTGTTTATGATGTATCTCGATTTAAAAGAGGAGCAGTAATGTCAGCCAAAGCGAAGTCGCAGAAAAGCCAACCTGAAGCGAGCCATAAAAAACCTGCGTTAAAAGCAAAGCAGGGGTTACATCCTCGTAATCAGCATCAAGGACAATACGATTTCCCCGCGCTGATTAATACACTGCCTGCTTTGAAGCCCTTTGTTATTCGCAACCCGAATGGTGAACCGAGCATCAATTTCTCCGATGCGATGGCGGTGAAAATGCTCAACAAAGCGTTATTGGCACATCATTATCATGTGACCCATTGGGATATTCCCGCTGGGTATTTGTGCCCGCCGATCCCCGGTCGAGCTGATTATATTCATCGCGTGGCCGATCTGCTGCTAGATGAGTGCTCAGCAATCAAGCATGAGAAGGTTCACGCACTTGATATTGGGGTCGGAGCGAACTGTATTTATCCGATAGTGGGCGTGGCAGAGTACGGCTGGCACTATGTTGGTAGCGATATTGATCCTATCTCTATTAAATCCGCCAATCTGGTGGTTAATGGCAATGCTTCACTCAATGGGCGTATTGAATGCCGTTTGCAGAGTGATGCAAAACACATTTTTAAGCAGATTATTCAAGAAAATGAGCGTTACGATCTCACCACGTGCAACCCGCCTTTCCACGCGTCACAAGTAGAGGCGCAGCAAGGCAGCGAACGTAAGTTGAAAAATTTACAGCGTAATCGAGTCAAAAAAGGTCAAGAAATTGCGGGGCAAGACGCTAACAGAAGTAAGGCGGTCACGCTCAACTTTGGTGGACAAAAAGCTGAGTTATGGTGCCCCGGTGGTGAAGCTGCCTTTATTAAAAACATGGCCTTTGAAAGTCAACACTACGCTCAGCAAGTGCTGTGGTTCACCACATTGATCTCTAAAAAAGAGAATGTACGTTGGATGCAAAAACAGTTAGATAAAGTGGGTGCTGCAGTGGTGAAGGTTGTTGAAATGCAACAAGGGCAAAAAGTGAGTCGATTCATCGCATGGAGTTTCCAAAATGACAGTCAACGCAAACAATGGTTAGCGGCAAAGTGCTAGGCTGACTTCGTTGATTGACTATATTGGTCAGTGAGTTGAGATAGCAATAGAAGGAGTAAGGTATGGACTTTGACCTTTATTTACCTTGCCAACCTGACTGGATCTGCCAGCCCTTCGCTTATCTGTTTGCCTTGCTTGCGATGATTGGGCTTGGGTTTTTTATTCGTATTATCTATCGCGAATATCAAAAAATTCAGCGCGCTCAGAAAGTCAGACGTCTTCGCCGTATCCACTATCGTGACCGTAATGGTGGCAAAGACGGTAGACCCACCAATATCAAATAACCCTTGCCCTAGTAATACGATGTTAGGAAAAGATATCGAGCGCCGCTTGATATTTTTTCTCTAACGCTTTATTTCCTGCCTTTTTCTCTAACTCTACCAATAATTGAAGCGATGTTTTTTGGTTACCGTAGCGCTGATTAAATTGCATCAAGCGAATGCGAGCTTGCGTGTATTGTTGAGCGTCAATTTCCAATTTAGCTAATTGCAGCAATGAACGAGCTCGATTAGGGTCATGGTCTAATGTTTTTGTAAAATAGTAGCGCGCTTGTTCTTTATCGCCAGATTTTAACGCGCAAAAGGCTGCGTTCTCATAGCTTGCAGGGACAAGGTAATAATAGGGTTGAGCAATGGCGCGGTTAAAATATTCATCGGCTTTTTGATATTCGCCCTGCTTGCACAAAAATGTGCCGTAGTTATTGAGAATATTGCCGTTTTTGGGATGAGCGCGAAGCGCGGTTTGATAGGTTTTACGTGCGGCCTCTGTTTCACCGACAGTTTCGTAGTAATGAGCCATCGCAAGTTGCGAGCGATAGTAAGTCGGCGCATGTTGTGTGGCTTTTTCTAGGTTCTCACGCGCTTTGCTCATGTTGCCATTTTCTAAATAGCCTAGGCCGAGCGCAATGCGAGATTCGGCCATTTCAACCGGATCCGCTTTTACTTCAGGCTCACCTTTTTCGTTCACGGTGACACAGGCCGATAACGTGAACATTATCAATATCATCAGTACTTTTTTCATTATCTGCAGCTCCTAAATCGCTTAGACGCATGATAAGGAAATCAGAAGATCGAGGGGGAAAGAGCAGAGAAGAATGCGAGTCAGTATGCACTATGTTTGATGAAAACCTGAACACCTCATTACTGAGATGATCAGGCATGAAACACTAATCGTCTTTGGTAAATTTATCTTCGCTAAAGTGTTCAAGGTCGTAAGGTGTTTGTTGGTAAACACAGTAGTTTAACCAGTTTGCAAACAGCAAGTGACCGTGGCTTCGCCAACTGGCGACTGGTTTATTATCTGGATTATCATTGGGGTAGTAGTTGACTGGGATTGCGGGTTCCATCCCTTCACCTAAATCTCGAATATATTCACCATGCAGTGTATGTGCGTCGTACTCAGGGTGACCTGTGACAAACACGTTACGTTTGTCTTTGGTTGAGGCTAAGTACACACCCGCCACATCAGAGGTGGCGAGAATATCTAAATTCGTATGTTCGGCTAAGTATTCTGGTGAGAAATCAGCATAACGAGAATGGGGCGCTAAAAAGGTGTCGTCAAAGCCGCGTAATATCGGATGAAAGGGATGGTGGATTTCATGATGATAAACGCCCGATAATTTTTCTTTGCGAGTTCGTTTGGGCAGATTGTAGAGCAGTTTTAGCCCCGCTTGCGCTGCCCAGCAAACGTAGAGTGTGGAAGTGACGTGATTTTTAGCCCATTCCATCACGCTTTTTAAGTGTTCCCAATAAATCACATCTTCAAATTGGACCAACCCCAAAGGCGCTCCGGTGATGATGAGCCCGTCGAAGTTGCGATTTTTTACCATCTCAAATTGACGGTAAAAGTTCTCCAAATGCTCAGTGGGGGTATTTTTACTTGGGCGCTCATCAATTCTCAGTAATTCAATATCCACTTGCAGCGGAGTATTGGATAACAGGCGCAAAAACTGAGTCTCGGTTTCGATTTTCTTCGGCATTAAATTCAAAATCAAAACTTTCAGTGGACGGATGCCCTGTGTGGCGGCACGTGTTTCTGACATCACGAAAATGTTCTCATGACGCAGTACATCACCGGCAGGCAGTTGGTCGGGGATCTTAATCGGCACAGCTTTCTCCCTAAGCTATTTTTGGACGTCTATACTGCCGAACTTAACTCAATCAAAACCAGATGTCGATAGCAAAATGAATCTTGCTGTGAAATTGGTTACTATTGGATATCCGTTTACTTACCTGTTGGATACACATGGCGCTAACCTTAACTTTGATCAGGGGATTACCCGGCTCAGGCAAAAGCACCTTAGCAAGGACGCTACATGCAAAACATTTTGAAGCGGATATGTATTTTATCAATGAGAAAGGCAACTATTGTTATCAGCCAGATAAAATCGAGCAAGCTCATCGGTGGTGTCAACAGCAAGTGGAGCGCTGTTTAGCGCAAGGTGAGGACGTTGTTGTGGCGAATACTTTTGTTCGACAGTGGGAGATGCGAGCTTACCGCCAGTTGGCTAAACATTACCATGCAACCTTAGTGATTAATGTTTGCCGTGCGCAGTACCAGAATGTTCATGGTATCGATGATGCCACTGTTGAGCGTATGCGTCAGCAGTGGCAGGAATGATTAATTAACGCTTCCGCTGGAGTTGGTAAAAAGCAAGGGCTCCCCAACCAAACACTTGCACCCACAAGATCCCCCACTGAGTGCTGATTTGATCCCATGATGCGCCCATTTGGTTCAAACTGAGAAAACTCTGAATGGCAGGCGTACTTGGAAAGAGGTTGGATATCCAAATGATAGGGCGTGGAATTGCTTCTAACGGCCAAATAAAACCAGCTGAAAAAATCAGTGGCATTGAGCTGATTAATACCACTAACGTCACCAATTCTCGCCGCGGTGTAACTGAACCAAGCCAAATGCCGCATAGGCAAGAGGCCAGTAAGAAAGGCAGTAGAAGTAGCAATAAATGCCCCGCACTGGCGAGGGTGTTGACACCATGTGAGGTAAAACTGGCACCAAAGTAGTACATGCTGAGTAGATAATAAACAGCAACAAGGACAATGCTGCGTACCAATATTAATCGTAGCGGTGTGGTATGGCTCCAGTAGCCATTTCCGTGCTTTTGTGTTCCGCCCATTAATCCTGCCGCCATGATCATGGTTTGTTGTAAGATCAAAACAAACACCGCTGGGACAACGTAATCAACATAACCCATGCGTGGGTTAAAGGTCGGTTTTAGGTTGATGCTTGTGGCGGAATAGTGCTGAGCGGCCAGAGAAAGCGGTTCTCCTTCCATCACTAAACGTGACACTTTACTTTTCGCGGCTAAGGTTCCACCAGCTTGCGATAAGCCCTCAACGATGGTGCCGTACACTAGAAAGTAAGAGGCATCGCCAGCGTAGGCCAGTGTTGGACTTTTCCCAAGCAGTAGGTCTTTATAAAAATGTTCAGGAATCACTAAAATACCGCTAACTTTGCGGTTAAGAAACGCCTGCTTGGCATCTTCAATGGTACTGTCTCGTTGAATCACTTTGACTTGTGGCGTTGCGTCAACCATGCGTTCTAGTTGGTAACTAGCTTGGCTTTTATCGAGATTGACAATCGAGAGTGTCTGCTCGCGTGGAGTTTGCTGCGTATAAGGCAAAGGGTATAAAAAGGAGTAAAAAACCACGCCACCAAAGACAGTCAACAGCACCACAGGGTTAGTGAATAGCGCTTTTAGCTCTGCTTTAAGTAGAGCAATGAATCGCGTAGTTTCAGTCATGGTTGATTCGCTCGGCTTGCTTGTGTTTACGGATAAGAATCAAAGTGAGCAGCAGCGGCAATGCATAGCCCAGCATTGGCACTAAATACTTAAGTGATGACAGCAATTCAGCGTTATAACTCACTTGGCTTACTTGCACTTCAATGTAGTGACTCACTGGTAGCAGGCTTCGCCACCACTGCGCTAGAGTATTCATATCCGTCACTGGGAACGTAATGCCCATAAACGCAAAACTTGGTGCGGTAAAAGCGCCAGCAAAACTCATTGCTCTTGCCGGATCGAGTGTTAGAAAGAAAAAGAGTGCGCCCATGATCATACAGGCGAGCGTCATTGCAAGTTGTGCGATAATCAATAGAGCAAAACTGCCGTGCATTGGCCACATTAATATTTGATAAAACCAGATTAAAAAACCAATCCCTTGCAACATAAAAATCGGCAGATAACGCATCAATGTTAGCGTTAAAATTCGTAATGGCTTTTCTCCAAGCCACGTTTGCAAACCAAAGTGACGATGGTTTGCTGCCAAAATCATAATGGTACTGACCACGACCACGATTTGCCAAAGAGCGGGTATAACCGCCGAGACTAAAAATTGCGCATAGTTTGTATTGAGATTAAACAGGGGCGTAATCTGTGTTCTGATTGGTACGGCTCGCCCCATCGCACTCAATGTGGTTTGTTGGCTAGTCGCTAGGTTTTTTACGACATCCACTTGGGCATTGAACGTACTTTGTGCTTGAACAATAGCAGAGTTGATCAATCGTCCAACCAAAATGTATTGGCTATTGAAGAAGGTCGATACTTGTGGCTGCTCACCACGAAATATTGATTTATCAAATTGATACGGAATGACAACGTACGCATAAATGTCACTTTCAATTAACGCAGTTTTGGCTTGATTGACATCTTGGAACTGGTGCGTGACTGCCATAGTCGAGGTTGCATCGAAATCTCTTATCAATTGACGTGACAATTGGCTGTGAGACAAATCGACCACGCCAATCGGCAGATCGCGCACTATCCCTTGTGAGAAAATCCACCAAATACTGAATGCCAATACTATTGGTATCCAGCTTAGGCTAGACAATAGCCAAGGGTCATGGCGCAGCACAGGCCATTGAGGGCGAACCTGAATCGACATAAGGCTTATAGCTCAACCACTAAACTCATTCCCATACGCAAACCTTCGACAGGTGTGGTAGGGCGAGCTTCGATTTCAAAGGTGCGTAAATCAAACCCTTGTGAGGCGTCTGTTGATCGCCATGTGGCGAAATCACCCATCACTGCAATGTGGGAAACGATAAATTCTACTTTGGCTTCTAAAGCAGGTAAGTAAGCCGTAAATGTTGTGCCTTTCGTAAAATGCTTGAGTTGATCTTCGCGTACGTTGAGCACCGCCCATGAGTCTTGGGTATCCACGACAGTGACGACAGGGAAGCCCTGTGGAGCCAGTTCGCCGCTTTGCAGAAGTACTTGGGACACTTCACCGTCAAACCAACTCTCAATTTTAGTATCCGCGGCATAAGCTTCAACTTCCGCTACGGCACCAGCAGCCATACGTTCTTTTTCCGCGGCAGCGAGTTTAGTTTCAGAGCGTGCGCCTTCTTTGGTCATTTGATACATCTGAAAAGCGGCGCTTTCAGTATATTTAGCGGCCTGCCATTGGGTATTCGCTTCATCACGCTTTTGTTCAGCGACGACACCATCACGGTAAAGATTATTGACACGCAAATAGGTCTTTTCCATTAAATCCGCTGCGGCTTTGGCTTTAAGCCATTGATCTTTTGCCGCTTGGATCTGCTGATCGCGTGCGCCTGTTTCTGCTTCTTTAGCCAGTGCGCCCGCCGCTTTTTGACCCGCAATCGCTTGATCTAATTTAGCTTCAATTTCAGGGCTGTGCAGCGTGAAAATGAGCTGGCCACGTTCAACGCTATCGCCTTTGCGCACCAGTACCTGATCAATACGGCCGGGAACTTTTGAGGAAATACTGTATTGTTGAGATTCAATTTGACCTTGTAAGCGGACAGGTTTAGGTTGAGATGCTTGGTAAAAGCGATAGCCTACCCAAGAGATCGCCACCACAGCAGCAAGAGCAATCAGTGTTGGTTTTACGGCTTTCATAAGGCATCCTTTTGAGCAGGTGATTCGTGAGTCATTGATGAGTGCAACAAAATCGCTGATTGTGTGTAGATAGGGAAAGTATTCATTTCACTGGTCAATGCCAGTAACTTATTTAAAGAAAGTAAGTAGTTGAAGCTGGCTAATGACTGTTGCGTTTTTATACTAGCAAGGTAGAGCTCTGCATCCACTACATCTAAAGACGTTGCTAAACCCTGACTGAATGCCTTTTGGCGTAGGTTCAGGTTTTCATTAGCCAGTGTGAGACTTGAGTTTAGTCCCATCACTTCTTCCAATGCTTGTTCGGCTTCCAAATAGGTTTTTTCCACCAACACGCTCAAGTCTTGCTTAGCTTGCGCCTTTAAGTAACGTACTTGTGAGACCGCGCTGTGCGCTGCTTTGACTTGATCGCTGCGACCCGATGTTTCAATTAACGGAATGTTGACCCCAATACCCACTAACCAATCCGGTTTCATTTGGCTGGCCAGCGAATCGTCTTCATGTAGGCTGTAATCACCGTAAAGGTAGACTTCTGGATAGTATTTGCCTTGTTCAGCTTTGATCAAGCTGCTTGCTTGCTTTTCTTTTGCTTCAAGTAGTGCCAAGCCCGGATAGGTATTGAGCGTTTGCTCCACAAAAACAGAGAGTGGCGGTAAACGGTCATTGACAAACAGTGAACCACTTGGCTCGACTTTTTCTGTTTGACCTAGAATTTGGGTTAGTGCGCTTTGGGCAATATCTAAGGTTTTTTGTGCTTTTTTGCGTTCAACCGTTGCTTTATCTAATGAGGCTTCAGCTTGTAGCCGTTCCACATGGGCAATTTGTCCTTGTTGCTCTAACTTTAGTGCATTATCACGGTGCTTGGTTAACCCTTGCTCAACGGCTTGGCGAGTCACTAAAACCTCTTTTGCCAAAAGAACACTAAAGTAATATTTGCTCAAGTCTTCATAGCGCGCTTGTGTTTCCATTACGAGCTGGCTTTGTGCTTCTTCTTTTTTACCTTCCGCAGCGGCTTGTGCGGCGCTGATCCGTCCGCCTGTAAAAATGGGCCAAATAGCGCGAATCGAAGAGCTGAAAATATCACGTTCGGTGATGGTTGATGTGATGGAGCCAGCACTGGCGAGTATCGGTCCTAAACCTAAACCTAAAGATGATGGGATAGATTGCCCAGTGCTATCGAATATCTGCTTTCCTGACAAAGTAACATCTTGGTCTAAACGCGTGTAGTTTGCACCAATAGAAACAGCAGGCAAATTGAGACTGTCTGTGGAATTTTCAATATGCTGATAGCGTTCGACATTTGCCCGCCCAGCGGCAAGTGAATTATTGCTCTGTTGCAAAAGATCCCATGCTTGTTGAAAGGAAATCGGCGCGGCGAAAGAAGGGGCTGCACCAAGCAGAGTAAAGACGAATAGGCTGAGTGTTTTCGCTTTCATGCTAAGCTCGAGTAATAATAATTAGAGTTAATGCTCTAGTTTTTTGCTGCGGAAGTCAACAGTGTGATGGGTTGAAATGTCGAAACAACAGCAAGTGATATGCGCTAGCATGAAGCGCATATCATCAAAATTCAATATTTAAATTTAATACTTATGGTAAGAAGGGCAGAGATAATCGGCCCGCCAAACCAATTTTTTACTACCTCTCACGTTTGTACTGCCTTGCATCGTGGTCAGCACGTCCTTACCCGACATCTGCGGGAAAGCGAGCAGCACTCTCAGGTCATCATTTGACTCAGTCGCTATTTCTTCATAAGCCCGAACATGAGTAAAGGTAGACTGTAAATGGTTAAACAGCATATCTCGGGAAAGGCAAATTCCAAAGGCATCGCGTTTCATTGTAAGTGTCCTTCTGACAATGTTATGAATGGAATCGATAGCAATTGGTATGGTTATTATAGGGCTATCTTTTTGTGAGGTTTCCTCATCATCTTCTTCACTGCACAATTAGTATACAAATGCTTTGGCATTATAAGATAAAATTTTTCTAAAATAGGCGTGATATAGATCACGAAATAACTATGATAAATTTTTATAAAACCTTGTGCATATTCTGCTTGGCAAGTCTTCGAAATAGATTGCAATAAAACGAACCAAAATGGTGCGTGGAATGCGTAGTATTGTTCACAGTTATTCGTTTCTCTCTTCGCTCAAATGTTAAATAAGTGTTAGCTTGTATGCAGAGTTAAAGAGGGATTTATGGTGTGGAGTAGTATCAGTTTTCGTAAGCGTATGCTGATCATAATGACCCTTTCAGGGTTGATTGAATTACTGCTGTTAGTTGCCGCTGGTTTTGTGTACATCAAACATTCTCAAGAAGAAGAGATGGGCTTAAAGGCTTTGGGGGTTGCTTCATTTCTTGCACAAACTCCATCAGTGGTCGATATGCTTGAATCTGGTAGTGGGGTGGATCACCAACAGCGTTATCGAGAGTTAACAAAATTAATCGGTGCAACCTTCATTGTTATCGGCGATCAACATGGGATCCGCTTAGTCCATCCTGTTGATGAACGAATTGGTCTTCCCATGAAAGGGGGAGATAACGATCAAGCTTTGCTACATGGTGAGTCATACGTTTCTTTTGCTCAGGGTTCATTGGGTAAATCCGTGCGTGGAAAATCGGCGGTAAAAAATGCCCAAGGACAAATCGTTGGTGTGGTGTCAGTTGGTTACTTAATAGAACGACTACAAGATAAAATTGAACCTTTTCTCATCTACCTAATTGGGATGGCACTGCTGGTAGTGCTGGCGAATGCTGTACTTTCCAGCTACGCCTCACGCCGTTTTCAGAAAGCGATACTCGGTTTTGAACCAGAAGAGATTGGCCGATTGTATGTCGAACTCGATGTCACCATGAGTACCTTAAAGGAAGGAATTTTAAGTATTGATGAGGCGGGTATTCTTCGTTCCATTAATAAAAGTGCGTGTGAGATTTTGGCGATTAACCGAGAGAAAGCACTGAATCAACCACTTTCTCTTTTTCTGCCTGAAAGTGATCTCATGAGTGTTATTGAAAGTGGCACGCCTGATCACGACATCGAGCTGTACCTCAATCAGCAGCGTCTGATCGCCAATCGAAGTCCGATTATTGTTGACGGTAAAGTGGTTGGGGCGGTGTCCAGCTTCCGCCTCCGAGATGAAATCAACGAGTTAACCGAGCAACTCTCCCAAACCAAAGAGTATGCTGAAATGCTGCGCTCTCAAACTCACGAACATCGCAACAAACTCAACACCATCAGTGGGCTTGTACAGATGGGAGAGCTGGAAGCGGTTCAGCATTTAATCGGGCAAGAAACGGCTCATTACCAATCGCTCATTGAATTTCTACGCGAGACAGTTAGAGATCCACTCATTGCCGGAATGCTGCTGGGTAAAACTGAGCGGGCTCGTGAACTTGGTTTGGAGTTAGTCGTTGAAGAGGGATCGCGTCTAGAACCTTTGCCGCAGCGTATCAATGCCGAAGATATCGTCACTATCTTGGGTAACCTGATTGACAATGCATTTGATGCGACACTCACGATGATCCGCAATGAAAAACGGGTGACACAAGAACGACGCATCATTGAAGTGTCACTCAGCGATTATGGTGCCGAAATTATTCTTGAAGTGGATGATAAAGGGTGTGGTTTACCCGAACAAATGTCGCCACAGCAATTATGGCAAAAGGGAGTCTCTAGCAAAGCAAAACATAACCGAGGTGTGGGTTTACACCTGGTAAAACAGTTAGCTGATCGCTATCAAGGGCAGCTAGAAATGAAAAGTAATCAAGATGTTGGAACAAGAGTTACGGTTTATCTGCCTAAGGAAGAACAAGTATGAATACCCGTGTCATGATCATTGAAGATGATATCGCGATTGCGCAATTACATCATCGTTACCTGACACAAATTGAGGGATTTGAAGTCATTGGCATTGCAACGACTCACGCCGATGCCCAATTGCAGTTAGATATCCTCAAACCCGATTTAGTATTGCTGGATGTTTATCTACCGGATGGTACGGGGCTCGATCTCTTACAGAAAGTTCGAGGCAATAACCAAGGCTGTGATGTAATTTTGATTACTGCAGCGCGCGATGTTGAGACGCTACAACAGGCAATGCGTGGTGGCGTAGTTGATTACTTGCTCAAGCCAGTCATGTTTCCCCGTCTTGAATCGGCATTGAAGAAATACCAAACCCAACAATTAGAGCTGGGCTCCGTGGCTGATGTTGACCAAAACGTAGTTGATAAAATGTTGACAGCTAATACCAGTGAGCTTCCCACTCATCTGCGTCTTCCCAAAGGAATTGATGGGGTTACGCTAGACAAAATACGCCATCTTTTTAATACACCATGCAGTTTGACCGCGGACGAAGCGGGAGAAAAAATTGGCGCAAGTCGAACCACGGCAAGGCGTTATCTGGAATATTTAATCAGCAGTGGTGAGCTAACCGCCGACTTAAATTACGGCACGGTTGGTCGCCCGGAGCGTTGCTATAAAAAAGTTGTGCGTTAGGCCGAGAGATTTAATGAGTTAACCGCATGAAATTTAATGCTATTTAATCACGTCGTTCGTATTGTTGATGATGAATGCTTGCGATGAACTAGACGGCGTTTCAAACCCCATCTAAAGTTTAAGAACAAAAGGCAGATAACATCATGTAGGAGAGAGGATGAACGTAATCAAATATCTGCGTACTATTCTACCTATGTGGCTAATCAGTGTGTTGGCATCATCACCTGCTTATCCCGCTAGTCTTGAAACACTAACGTATTATACAGAGGCCTATCCCCCTTTTAATTTTATGAATCAGGGCAAAATCACTGGAATTTCGGTTGATTTACTTCAAGAAGCCGCTAAATTCTCAGGACATGACGTATTATTGAGCCAGATCGTATTGCAACCGTGGGCTCGTTCTTACCGCTCTACCATTTTGAAAAAAGACGGAGTACTTTTCTCGACAACAAGGACGTCACACAGAGAGGAATTATTTCATTGGGTAGGCCCAATTGATGACATCAAAGTTTCGGTAATTGCACGTAAAGGCAGTAATATCAAACTTGGGGAACCTTTAGAAATTACCTCCTATAAGATCGGGGTGATAAAAGATGACGTCGGCGAACAAATGCTGTTGCAATATGGTGTTCCGAGAGACTCAATGCAAGAAGCAACGGATGTCACTATGTTGGCAGAGCAGTTAGTGAAAAAGCGTATTGATTTGATTGCATACGATGAACGGTCAGCCCATTGGTGGATAAAACAAGCAGGATATGCCCCCGATCAATTTGAAACACTTTATGTGTTAAAGCAGGGATTACTTTACTATGCTTTTAATAAAAATATAGACCAAACACTATTAGACGATTTACAAATGGGTATTGATAAAGTAAAGAACACGGTTAATGAAGACGGTGTTAATCGATATCAAGCCATATTAAACAAATACCAATAACCATTCTTAAGATTAGTGACCAGTATGAGCAACCCAAGTAGTACAATTTTGACAGAGAGTGGTACCAACGAACTTGAGATTATTGAGTTCCATTTAGAAAAGGTACTGCCAGATGGACGCACGAAAACCTGCTATTACGGCATTAACGTTGCGAAAGTTAGGGAAGTGATACAAGTTCCTGATACCACCGATTATCCCAATGCTCAGCCGCATATGATCGGTGTATTTTCGTCACGTGATGTACTGACTCCGTTAGTTGATCTTGCCGGTTGGCTTGGTGTGCCTACTAATCCAAGCCTTGATCGAAAGTTTGTTATCGTGACGGATTTTAACCGCATGACCAATGGCTTTTTGATTGACAGCATTAGTCGTATTCACCGTATTTCTTGGAACGACGTTGAATCGCCGAGTCAGTTTTTAGAAGCGGGTGAGCAAGATTGCGTCGTGGCGGTTGTTCGCAAAGACGGCAACCTGATCATGATTTTGGATTTTGAGAAAATCATCGCTGACATCAACCCTGAATTGAGTATGGAAAAATACGATGTCACGGTGGACAGATCGGTCGACCTCAACCAAAAAATGATCAGCAAACGTAATGCGAAAACCATCATGGTGGTGGATGATTCGGCGTTTATCCGCAGTTTAATACAAGACACATTAAGCTCTGCAGGCTACAACATTATTGCGTGTAAAGACGGTGGTGAAGCCTATGAGAAATTGATGGAAATTGAAAAAGTAGCCAAGTCCGAAAACGTACCCGTGACAGAGTTAGTGAATGCGATCGTAACGGATGTAGAAATGCCGCGCATGGATGGTATGCACTTGTTGAAGCGCTTGCGTGACAGCGAAACTTATAAAACAACGCCGATAGTGATGTTCTCCTCGATCATGAGTGATGATAACCGAGCAAAAGCCTTAGCACTGGGTGCTGATGATACCTTGACCAAACCCGAAATTGGCAAAATGGTCACCCTGATGGATAAATATGTATTTGCTTAACCTTTATACTCTTCCCACTTAGAGTTGTTTGGGTATAGCGGTCAGTCTGCGACCAATTAAGGAGAGTCTCATTTGAGGCTCTTTTTGTTTTACCACAATTCTGAACGTTAAGCTCAGCGGCGCGAATAGCGAGCAATGAGTAAGGAGAGATGGGAGGAAGATCAAACTCTATTAGATTGGTCAAAATGTAATATTCTTTCACACTTTATAATTCCTCATTCTACGCTTTGTCTTTCCGATCACGTTTTTATCTTGCTCTCGCTGCTTTCCTTTCATCTCATTTACCCTGAGCGTGAGTGAACTCTGTGTTTTTCTTCTCCTCCCTTGGCTCTACGCCCTGAGAGCAAAATGGCAAGGGGGAGGTAATTGGCGGTGTCAAAATTATAACGTTAGCTTAGGTAGATATAGGCATATGTCTACTGATTTATAGGTTTTCTGCCAGCAGTGAGAGCAGGACGAGCACTAACGTTATAAAACGGATTACAATAATGAAAACAAACCTAACGAGAATGACTTTAGCGTTTGCTTCAATTGGTATGCTAGCGGGTTGTAATGACTCGTTAGACGTTCAAGTCATGGATGGGTATTTAACCAATGCCCAAGTTTGGCTGGATGTGAACGGCAATCGTCAATTTGAACAAAACGAACCTCAAGCGTATACCGACCAAAAAGGTATCGCAAAAATTAACGTGGCGGGGCTGCGTGGTGACGTAAAAAATTATTATCTGATGGCTTCTGCTATCAAGGGAAAAACCGTTGACCAAGATATTCCCACCGTCAAAGCGGCGCGCAATTATTTAATGATGGCGCCAGCAAATTATCCGGTGATCAGCCCTTTTACGACTTACCTCAGCGTGCAGATGCAAAATGGTAAGCGAGAGAGTAAAGCGTTGGCTGAGCTGAAAAAGGCGCTGCGTATTCCAACTCTGGATGTCAAAGCGGATTATGTCGATAACCACATCTTGGTTGCTCAATCTGCTAAAGCGCTAGCGCAACTGCTACCTGCTACTATCGATGACTCCAGCTTGCCTGAATTGGCCAATACCTTGAAAAAAGGCAGTAAACTGTTTGGCGATGAGATCAAAAAAGCGCAGCGAGAAAAGAGCGATATTCGCGATAAAACACTGATGCTTGAACATGGTGAGCCTGTTATTGGCTTTGATAGCGATAGAGATGGCGTAGCCGATTTGATTGACCACTTTCCTTACGACATCCAAGAGAGTATTGACTCCGATAATGATGGCATTGGCGATCACGCAGACCTAGACGATGACAACGATGGCTGGCCTGATGAAACTGAATGGCGATTAGGGACAGATCCTTATGACGCCTTAAGCTTTGCTGCCGATCTCGATAGCGATGGCATTGCGGATGTCGAAGATGATGATATTGATGGTGATGGGTGGAGCAACGCCGATGAAGCGCGTTTAGGAACGGACGCCAATGATGTTTCAAGCGTTCCTGCTGATCTTGATAGTGACGGTATTGCCGATAGCGAAGATGACGATATTGATGGTGATGGCGTGAGCAACGCGCAGGATGTATTCCCACGAGATCGCTTAGAAAGCCTTGATACCAATAACGATGGGCTAGGGGATTTTGCCTCAAGCGACGATGACGGTGATGGCATCCCCGACAGCATTGATCCACAACCGAAACAGGCGGATAACTCGACAACCGAGCCGACCCCAACTTATCAAGAAGCGATCATTTACTACCTGCGTGATGACAATAATTATGACGGATGGGGACTACACCTTTGGAACAACGGTAGCTGTGATTCTGTTTCTGAATCTGCGCTTAATGGTGTGGATTGGGGAAATCCTTACTTAGCCTCAGAAATCGACCCGATTTATGGAGCGATATATCGCATTCCACTTAAAGCAGAACATGGCAACTGCATGAACTTTCTTGTGCACAGTGGCAATGATAAAGCGCTGGGCGGCGATGATTTAGTGCTGGATTTTGTCAAAGGCAATACGCTTTATACGCGCCACGGTAGTGCTGTGTTGAACTATTCTCCTAATGAGCAAATTCAAGTTGCCATTGAGGGCGCAGCTGCACATTGGCTTGCGGTAAATCAACTGGCGTGGTTCGATCACAGCGAAGCGGCAAGCTATGAGCTTTGGAGCCGCGCGCAAGGCAATGGTGATATCGCACATCCTGAACAATTCATCCATTACCCATTAGCCTTGTCAGGCGTGACAAATAATGCGCATTTCCCACATTTAGCGGGTCGAGCAGCCTTCACATTGGATGTGAGCAACGAACAAGCTAAAGCGCTGTTGAAAACGCAGCTACTGACAGTGGCGAGAGATGCTGAAGGCAAAGTACTGGTTGCAACAAAAGTACAGATCCCAGGAATAGTCGATAATCTTTACACGGCTGGCAGCGATGATGCCGATGAAGCGAAACTTGGCGCTTGGATAGACGGTGATAGCGCGCATTTTGCGCTATGGGCTCCGACCGCGCAGCAAGTGGAGTTGTATCTGTATGATCAAGATAAAACCCTTCGCAGTACCTCCCCTCAGCCGATGGTTGAAGATCTCAACACCGGAGTTTGGCACTATCAAGGTGAGCGCTCGCTGAAAAACAGTTTCTATCGTTACCGCGTGCAGGCCTACCATCCTAAAACGGCGCAACTTGAATGGATGATGACGACCGATCCGTATTCGCAATCGCTCAGTACATCCAGCCTTTATTCTCAATTGGTGGACTTAACCGCAGCAGAGTCAAAACCGGACGATTGGGATACTCAAATTATTCCTGAATTGAGTCATCCTGAAGATAACATTCTTTATGAAGTACACATTCGTGACTTCAGCAACAGTGATAACAAAGGAACAGCGGAATACAACGGTAAATACCTCGCCTTCTTGGAAGAAGAACGTGACAGTGTTGCGCACCTGAAAAGTTTAAAACAAGCGGGTTTAACCACCATTCACTTACTGCCAAGCTATGATTTAGCGTCGATTCCGGAAGATGAGCAAAAGCGGGTCGATCTTAATGATACGGTCGCAAAACTGTGTGGTATTAACTCGCAAGCGTCGCTTTGTTCTGATGGCACGTCGATGAGCGCGACCATACTTTCTTTGTTGGAAAAAACCGACCCGAATACACCGCAAGCACAAGCATTACTTGCGGATGTGCGGCCGCTTGACAGCTTCAACTGGGGTTATGATCCATTCCATTACAGCGCGCCAGAAGGCAGTTATGCGGTGCAAAGTGATGGTGTGTCACGGGTGAAAGAGTACCGCCAAATGGTGCAAAAACTGCATCAGCTTGGTTTTCGAGTCGTGCAAGATGTGGTCTACAACCATACCTACTCGTCAGGTTTGTATGACAAATCAGTACTGGATAAAACCGTGCCCGGTTATTACCACCGCTTGAACCCCATCACAGGTGCGGTTGAAAATTCTAGCTGCTGTGACAATACCGCTTCAGAAAACCGTATGTTCGAGAAACTGGTGGCCGATAGCGTCACGATGTGGGCGCAAGATTACAAAATCGACGGTTTCCGTTTCGATCTGATGGGACACCTGATGAAATCAAGCATGCTCAAGATTTATGAGGCGGCGAAAACGGTTGATCCTGACACTTGGTTCTATGGTGAAGGCTGGAACTTTGGTGAAGTCGCCAACGGTGCCAGAGGTGAAAATGCCACGCAATGGCCAATGGCTGGAACGGGAATAGGGACTTATAACGATCGCTTACGTGACGGTGTGCGTGGCGGTGGTCCATTTGATAGCGGTGAGGCGCTATTAACCACTCCGGGTTTTGCTAATGCAGGTGATCGATTTAGTGATGAGCTGAAATCGAAAATGGACTTAATTCGCTATGGCATGGCTGGCAATTTACAAACCTATCCATTGCAAACCGCCAGCGGCATGACAGTGCTTGGCCGTGATTTCCAATACGGTGGTCAAGGCGCGGCCTATACACTTGACCCACAAGAGTCGATTAACTACGTCTCTAAACACGACAATCAAACCCTGTGGGACTTCAACCAATATAAAGCAAAAGCAGAAACCAGCTCAGCGGATAGAGCGCGCATGCAGATCATTGGTCTTGCGCCAGTAATGCTTGGGCAAGGTGTTCCTTTCTTCCATATGGGTTCAGAACTACTTCGCTCAAAATCGATGGCGCGCGACAGTTACGACAGTGGTGATTGGTACAACCGTGTTGACTTTAGCAAGCAGACCAACAACTGGAATGTCGGCTTGCCAAGAGCAGATAAAGATCAGGCTAACTGGAGTGCGATTCAAAGTGTGATAGCCAACCCCAATACGGTGGCTTCCGCGCAAGATATCGCATGGACAGACAATGCCTTCAAAGCCTTGCTGGCGATTCGTGCGCAAACACCGTTGCTTAAGTTAATCTCTGAGCAAGAAGTGTTAAATCGTGTTCGTTTCCATAATACGGGGCCAAATGCGCAGCCTGGCATGATAGTGATGTCGGTGAATGATGGTGTTTCAGCTGGAACGGATCTCGACCCTAACGTTGAGGCCATCGTTGTCGCCATCAACGCCAATAGCGTTGAGCAAAGTGTCGTGATCCCGAATGCGCAGCGCTTTGAATTACATCCTGTTTTACGCACAGCACAAGATGTGCGCGTCAAAGAGAGCCAGTTTAACAATGGCCGCTTTACCGTTCCAGCCTTAACGGCGGCAGTGTTTGTGATGCCGCAGCAGGGCGAGCAGGGTGCTGGCTTAAGCATTGATGCGCCACCAATTGATGTTGCACCTTATGGTTCAACCACGGTGTACGTGCGTGGTTCGATGAACGGTTGGGGAGTTTCAAATCCATTATCCTATCAGCAAAATGGTCTCTACACGTTTGAAGGTTATCTGACTCCCGGAGTGTATGAATTCAAAATTGCTTCTGAAGATTGGAGCACACTAAACCTGGGTTTTGGTGGCTTTAATATAGCTAGCGATTCCGCGACATTGGAAAATGCAGGAAATGGCAATATCAAGCTTACCGTAACAGAGCAAGGTGTTTGGAAGTTCACACTGGATGCATCCAACACATCGCAACTGGTGGTTGGCGTTGTGGATACAGGTGTTGACTACGCGTGTTATCAAGACAATAACCCCGCTTGTGATTTGCGAATTTATCAAGTGATGGTGGAATCCTTTGTTGATGGAGATTCAAACGCTGATTACGGCGTTGGTTACGGCAACTCGCACCACCGTGGTGATTTGCAAGGCATCATCAATAGCTTGGATTACATTGCTAGCTTGAACGTTAATGCGTTGTGGTTAACGCCAGTATTTGATTCCTGTGCGGGTCAAAATGGCGATGATAAGCTTGACGCTACTGGCTATTTTGCGTGTGATTATTTCAACGTAGATCCTAACTTTGGCAGCAACGCTAAACTAAAAGAGCTGATTGATCGTGCGCATGACAAAGGGCTGTACGTGTTATTGGATGGTGTATTTGGTCACACAAGCTCTGTTGGCGTGAAAGCGTCACCGAGCGGCAAGTTGCCTCAGCTTCATGATGGGGAAAGTGGTTATCCGGGCAAGTTGGTCACTTATCCTAGCCAAGCGAGTGAGGCATTTTTCACTGAAGTTGCCAGCTACTGGATCCGTGAGTTTGGCATTGATGGCTGGCGTTTAGACCAAGCGTATCAAGTTCCGCTTGAGAGCTGGCGTTCGCTGCGCGTCGCGGTTGAACAAGCATCGCAAGATAACCTCAATGCAGGGAAATCATGGGGCACATTAGGTTATATGGTCGGTGAAGTGTGGCAAGGGGCTGATGACATTACCCTAACTGCGTATGGCAGTGATGCAAACCCAGCGCTCTCCTCTGCCTTCAACTTTCCTTTACGCTATGGTGTGATGCAAGCACTAGCAGTGGAAGAATCTGGCGCAAGCGGTAACGCTCTGAGTCTAGAAGCCAGTTGGAATAACCGAGCGAAATCGCCTTATCACGCCATGCCAAATCTAATGTTAGGTAATCATGATTTGGTTCGCTTTGGTGACCTGATCCAACGAGGTAATTTAGGCGATTATTATGCGCGACATCTTGCTGCGTTCAGTTTCCTTGCCGCTTATTCTGGGCCAATCACGCTTTACTATGGTGAAGAGATTGGGGATGAAGTCGAAAACTTTGCAGCGCAAGTGACACAAAATTGTGCCGCTGTTGGTTTGTGTGATGATCACGTTGCTCGTTCTAGTGGCAAAGTAGATGGTTCAAGCTTGTCACCACAACAGCAAGCGCTGAAAAACAGCGTCAGTCAACTAATGCTACTGCGCAGCCAATACCCGTCACTGGCTAAAGGGGAGCGGCGTAATGTGTGGATTGACGAGAGTTTGTACGCGGATCTTAAAGTGTACGGTGATGAGCAGATCCTCTATGTGCTTAACACCAGCACCGCGGAGCGGAGATTATCTCTTGATATGGGAAGCGTAAAAGCTGCGACTCAATTGAAGGATTTAATGACTGAAGAGACGATCGCCACGCAAATCGGTACAACGACAATCATCGTTCCGGCTTTAACTGGTCGCTTACTTCGACTGGATTAATCGTTAAAGCAATGAAAGCTCGCTGCGGCGAGCTTTTTCTTTCTCTACTTTTTCCTACCAAGGCTCTCATTAATGAGCCTCTCGTTTGGTCATTGTCCATTGACAGAAAACACAAGTTGCGACATTTCACTCATTGGCGTAGCTTATCAACCTGAATGACACTCTGGTACACATTCTAGATTCAGCTTACAAGAGAGCCTGCTGCCATGTGGATTAGGTCACCCTCTTCAACAAATCCATAGTAATAAACTGGCCTTTGGGCGGTACTTCGTTTATTAATTAGCGAGTTAGCTAATTACTTCAAAATGGTTTTTATCGTATGACCAACATTTTTATCATTGTTGCACTGCTGGTGCTGTTTTTTGTCTTTATCCAAAAGTACGTGATCAAACACGACGATACCAAAGATTACGCTTATAAGAAGAAAGGGGCGTTACTCAATATGTCGGAAGGCGCCTTTCATAACGCACTGAAATCTGCAGTAGGGGAACACGGTGTGGTGTTGGCTAAAGTTTCAATGGCCAACGTGGTTACCCCAGCGGCGAACTTGAATAAAAAGCAGTGGTTTATCGCCAATAACCGAATCGCCAAAAACTATTTTGATTTTGTGGTGTGTGATGCAAGAACCCTAGAGCCGCGAGTTATCATCGAGTTGGATAACGGAAAAGAACTGCATAAAGGCAAGGTAGAGCGTGAAAAATTGCTGATGCATGTGTGTAAGTCTGCCAACATTCCATTGATTGGTGCGAACATCAAACACAGCTATCAAGTGAGTAAACTAAGAAGGTTACTGGCCGCGCATATTGATTTGATCGAAACCGATAAAGAAGTGCGTTTTTGCAAAAAATGTGGCAGCCCAATGGTGATAAAAATTGCCAGCCAAGGCGAATTCAAAGGTCGACGATTCTTTACGTGTAGCCGTCAACCACAGTGTACCTATACTGAAAATTATAATGTGGTGTATGAAGTAGGCGAGGATCAAGAGCTCTGAGAAATCCAAAGTGTCGAATCATCCACTGTGTCATTGATTTGGCAAATACGAACTTGGTTACGTCCATTTTTCTTCGCTTTATAAAGCTCAACATCGGCTAATTTCAGTAGTACATCCAACTTGTCACCTTCACGGTATTCACAAATACCGACACTTAAGGTCAGTTGGATTCGCTTCGATCCATAAGCGTACAAATGTTGATTAATCGCCTCGCGTAATTTTTCTCCCACATGTTCGGCTTGCGCGATGCTGTTATTAAACAAAGTCACACAAAACTCCTCACCACCAATACGGTAGAGGTTATCGTCGCCCACAATTTGAGACATTACCTGCGTCGTATCGATCAGCACCTTATCACCGGCATCATGCCCATGGGTGTCATTCACTTGCTTAAAATAATCAAGGTCAATGACTAAAAGGCACAACGTCGTATCCACCTTATTTTGCACAAAGTGAGCGAAGGCGTGAGTGAGTGCCAAACGATTGTGAGAGCCCGTCAACGCATCACGAGAAGCGAGGTAGCGTAGCGAGTTTTCGGTTTTCTTACGGCTAGATTCAAAAAGATGAGCCACCGTCCAAATCCCGCAATAGCAAAGAAGTAAGTTGATCATCAACGGGGTTGGGTCATAAGCCGCATTCCATGAGGTTTGAGAATGGATATTGAACAGTTGCGGAATGAGTGCGATGCCTGTAGCGAGGCGGCCATGCTTAACCCCTAGCAATAGGTAAAAAAGTACTGGGAAAAACGTTGTCCATAAAAATAGACCATTACTTAAAGGCTGGATAAAAGTCCCTACACTGATGATAAAGATCAGAAAATAAACGTAGGCACGAATGTGAGTGACTGAATGTGCTTGTTGTTTTGCAATCAAGTAAACGTAATAGGAGTAGCACATGAAGATAAATTCTAACGCTGCTAGCCCGTAGCTGTAAGTGTAAAAAACGTTAAATAGGACGAAGAAAAATGCAATAGCGGTTAGCAGTAAGCTTAACCCACAAAGTACAGAGGCTCTCAAATGATGAGAATGGTTGAATAATCGCGCATCCATGTTACGTCACCGTATTGCATATCGAAGATATTGATAAAGGTTATAGTACGAGATAATTGGTCCGAATCAATGGATAATCTCACATAACTTATACAATGAAATAAATTGGACGGCTTACACCTATTATTGATCCGGTTACTGTGCTTAAACCCAGAGTTGTGAATAAAAAACAGACAAGCTGGTGATAGATAAGCCAACTGGCTCAAAAACAAAGAAAATAGACTTGCACACAGCAAAAACAGCCGTTAATATCCACTCCGTTCTGAAGATATGCGTCCGTAGCTCAGTTGGTTAGAGCACCACCTTGACATGGTGGGGGTCGGTGATTCGAGTTCACTCGGACGCACCATTTCAGTTGCATGTATCATGCTCAAGAACAAAAATTTGGGTCTTTAGCTCAGTTGGTTAGAGCGTCTGGTCGACATCCAGAAGGTCGTTGGTTCGAATCCAATAAGACCCACCAAATTCAAACAAAGCCCGCCACGTGCGGGCTTTGTTGTATCTATGACATACCAAATCAGTATTAGACGAAAAACCCACGCAACGTTATAGCGGAAAATTATTTAACAGCGAAGATGGATTTTATCCTCTAGGAAAAATAAACATTATTCCGAGCATGTTGTTCATTGATTATGTTCCGCAATCGCCCGATTGGATTTAAGTTTGGACTGTATGGCGGTTTTCATCACTGCCACACAGGCAGCTTAATTAAATTATCCCAGATTAAGGTGAAATTTGGGTATAGTGTTTTATTTTTGATGATAGGTGGAAAATGAGCACACACAATGCCGCGCGTTTTTACATTGGTACTTATACGGATGCACCAAGCAATAGTAACGGCGTTGAGCTGATTGAGCTTAACACCATCACGGGTGAACTTAGTGTTTTGCAAGAGGTAATGGCGACGCGTAACCCTTCCTACCTTCTCGAAACAACGAAAGGCTTTTACACTTTTAATGAGGTAGAAGCGAGCGACAACCCACAATTAATACACATTAACAAGGGTTCGGTTTCTCAAATGCCATTGTCGGGTAGCTATGCTTGTCATCTTGCTATTGATGCCAAGCAGCGCTATTGCGCCGTGGCGCATTATGGGTCGGGTAATGTGAACATTGTTCGTTTGGACGACACTGGCAAACCTGAGTCATGCATCGCTGATCTATGGATTGATGGTCAGGGGCCAAATGCAGAGCGCCAAACCTCACCTCACGCTCATCAGGTGGTTTTCCTTAAACAGTCGTCGCAACTGGTTGTGGTCGATTTAGGGAGTGATGCAATTCATTTTTTCGCCATCAACAGTGATAATCAGGCATTTTCATTGGCGCAAACTGTAGAGATGCCTGCGGGGAGTGGGCCGCGCCATGTGGTGTTTAATCACGCAGAAACCCGAGCTTTTGTGGTCTGTGAATTGTCGGAGACTTTGGTCACCTTAGTATTTTCCGGGACACAATGGCAAATAGAGGCTGAGTGCGATCTCTTGCCGAATGAGGCGAAAAGTGGAGCGGCTGCGGCGATTAAGTTGTCGCCCGATGAACGTTTTCTCTATGCTTCCTGCCGAGAGCAAAATAAAATCGTTCTTTTTGAACTATGCCAGCCACAACCGCAATGGATTGCCGAATTTGATGTCGGTGGCCAATTCCCGCGTGACTTCACTTTGTCTGCGGATGGAGATTGGTTGTTGGTTGCTAGCCAACATTCACACACAATCGCCAGTTATCGCCGAGATGAAACCACAGGCAGGTTGGTTGCCAGCGGCTTTAGCTGCAAAGTCGGCGCGCCAGTCTGTGTGATCGAACAGCACTGTTGCGAGTTATCTTTACCATAAAGGGAGAAATTAATGACTATTCATCGTATTAATCCAAGTAAACGTTGGTCTGACATTACCGTATTCAACGGCATTGCCCACTTTGTGGAAGTGGCTGATAGCGATACAAAAGCCGATATAAAAGGGCAGGTTGAGCAGATCTTAGCCCAAGCCGAGCAGCAGTTGACGGCGATCGACAGCGACAGAAGTCGCGTGTTATCGGTGACGATTTATGTCACAGATTTTGCTCATTTCGCCGCTTTGAATGAAGTGTGGGATAGCTGGTTTCCAGAAGGATGCGCACCAAGCCGAGCCTGCGTTCAAGCGCAATTGGCAAGCCCTGACTATCTGGTTGAGATGGCTTTTGTTGCCGCGGCTGGCCCAAAATTTCAGTAAATACGTTTCTTACGATGTGATAAAAAATGGCGCTAAAAACAGCGCCATTTTTTATCTTAAAGCTTGATGATCTTAACGCTTCTTAGCAGGTTATCTGCTTGCATATGAGTGAGTTACGATTCATCGAAGTGCTCTGCTTGCTCAAGCCACAATCCATTGATTATGCCAAATGCGCAGGCGAGTAATACGCCAAGAACCCAACAGAAATACCATATCAGTCATCTCCTTTAGTACAGCGATACGCTGTGGTTGCGAATATAATCATCACTCAATCGACCGAACATTTTGTAGTAACCCCAAGCCGTGTAACTGAGGATGACTGGCACCACTAAGATGGCGACAAGCGTGATGATATTGAGTGTTTTTTGGCTGGATGTGGCATCCCAAATCGTCAAACTGTGTGATGGCATTAAGCTTGATGGCATGATCATCGGAAATAGCGCCACGCCTGCCGTAAAAATAATGCATGCAATAGCAAGGCTAGAGAATAAGAATGCCCCGCCAGATGCTCTTTTCAGGCTTGCCCATATGCACGCCAATAAGCTCGCGATGCCCACGAGCGCAGATCATCTGAAATTGGCCCTCCCGATCCTAAAACTTGTAAAGTGAATTCTTTGTCGAGCGGTTCTAACGAGTTTGCGTAAGTACCGATGGCACCGCACGACAAACTGATTGCGAGCACCAGCGCCTTGAGTGGTTGTTTCATGCTGACTACCTTTTGATTGTCTTTTTTATGATATGTGGATACCTAGGGCGAAAAGAGACTTGCGATAAAAGTGCAAGCTTTTTGATTCTCGTCAAGGCGTAGGTGAAAGATATGATTTACGAGAGTGTTTGGTCAATCTTGATTTTCTTACCCATTGGTTAATTAAAACTGAACAATTGAACAAGCAGAAAATAAAGGCGGTCTATTTAGAAGAGTTATTCTGACAAAGCCATACATTTCGATACCCAATCCTTTTCTCATTCAACGTACAATCGCCGCACTTAATTATTGAAAAGGGTTGTTGTAACGATGTCAGCAAAATTTGTACTCTCACCCATTATGGGTTTGATGGTTTGTTTGGGTATGCATACACCAACAGTATTGGCTGAGTCAGTCGCTTGGGATCAAGCTGGTCAGCAATGGCAGACTCAACAATCGCAACATTTTGTCGTGCACTTTCGCAGTGAATTGGCCCAGTACGCGGCGCGTTCGTTAGATATTGCCGAGAAAGTGCATCAAGACCTTGACAGTCAATTCTCAAAGATGCCAGCTGAAAAAACGCACCTAACGCTGGTGGATGACTACGACTATTCCAACGGTTGGGCAACGCCGCTGCCTTATGCTCAAATTCGCTTGATCTTAAATCCTCCCAGCGATGTTAATGGATTGGAAGGCAATGATGAATGGTTGCACATGCTCATCCGCCATGAGTACACTCACATTGTTCATATGGAATTAAATGAGCGTGCGGTCACCGGAGCTCGACGTATTTTTGGCCGTCACACACTGCTTTTCCCGCATGCAATGACACCCTCGATGCTGTTAGAAGGGTTAGCGGTTTACATGGAAAGCCAGAATGAACAAGGTTATGGACGTTTGCACAATAGCCATTTTGCGATGCAAATGCGTATGGAAGTGGCGAGCGGACAACTAGCTGATCTCAACCAAATCGTGGTAGCGAACAAACGTTTACCGCTTGGCAGTAATTACCTCTACGGCGCGTATTTTATTGATTATTTAGCCAAAACGTATGGCGAAGACGCACTCCAACATTTTTTAAGCGATTACAGTGGCTACCTAATTCCGGGCATTTTCTTAAACCGAAGCGCTCAACGTGCTTTTGGTAAAGACTTTTTTGCGCTTTGGCAAGAGTTCCGTGCCGATCTAATCACGCAGTTTTCAGATCAAATTGTGCAAAGTAAGGAACAGTCTTCGGAGGCTCAATCTCTTGATAGCCAGCCGTTTGAATATCTATTAGCCAATGGTGGATCAGAGCAATTACTGGCTTGGCGTCGTGATGGGGTTGATCGAGCAAATTTAGCGATGTGGGATAGTAAGCAAAATCAATGGCAGCGTTTATTGACTACAAAAAGCTTAACTAGCCTCGATGTTCATCCCCAGCAAGGTATCGTCGCGTCACAAGTGAATAGTTATCTTGATGGACGAGTGTTGAATGATCTTTATCGCTACGTTGATGGGCAGTGGCAGCGTTTAACCGAGCAACAGCGCTTTACCCAAGTACGTTGGAGCCGAGATGGGCAAAGTGTTTTCGCTACCCGTCATGAACAAGGGTTGCCTGAATTATGGCAGGTGACGCTGGATGGACAGCAAACTCGCTTATGGCAAGGCACATATGGTTGGGTCATTGGTGATATGGCGCTGTCTCCGACAGGCGACATTTATGCTTCCGTGAAGCAGCCGTCTAGCGCTTGGAATATCATGCGTTTTGTCGCCAAAGAGCAGCGCTGGTTTGCTGTGACTGAAACATCAGCAACCGAGCATCAATTGAGTTTTACCCAAGAGGGTGAGTTGCTGTTCAGCGCCGATTACACGGGGCGTTATCAGATCTACCGAATGGACTTGGCCAGTTTGCAGCTGGAGCAGTTAACCAATGAAATTGGTGGTGCTTTTTCTCCGCAATGGAATCAATCGCAAGGGCTTATCTACCAAGCTTATGAGCATGATGGTTACCACTTGCGCCACATTCCGACGGTGACGGCTTTCAATGAGACTCCGCTGTCTTCCTTTGCCAAGGTGACATCCGTTGCTTCGACGCCGATATCTCAGGTCGAAAAAAGTGACACTACCGACTACTCACCGTTGTCGACTTTAACGCCACGTTATTGGGTTCCCGTTTGGCAAGGGGATGAGAACCAATCGTTACTTGGTTTCTCGACCAGTGGTTCAGATGTGTTAGGGCGACATCAATATGAGATACAAGCGGCTTGGGATACAAAAAACGCGTTGGCGGCGTACCAATTGGGGTATCAATATGACAACCGTTGGCAAGCGATGCTCAGCCGAGAGCATGAGTTTAAGTTAAACCCATTGACCAATAAAGACGATCGTATTGTCCGTCAAGATGACTTGACGTTACAACGTAATTATTTGTGGCATGGCCTCGATGATAACTTAACGTTTGGTATCGGAACTTATTGGCAGAAAGAGTCATTGATCAAAGCGCCTCAAGGTACGCGCTATACACAAGCCAGTGATGAGTGGCTAGCAGGGGCTGCGCTACAATGGGATAACCGTGAAGGCTTATTGAATGTTCCCGGTTACGCGTGGGGTCATTACGCTGATTTGGTATGGGAGTCCAATGTTGGCGGTGATTACTCTGGACAAAAATGGCAGGCGCAGTGGCAAGCACATTGGGATCTCCCGGGGAGCTTCAACCTTACCACTCATCTTGCGGCAGGTTATGCGGACTCAAAAGCCAAAGCGTTTGAGCTGGGCAGTTACGAAGGTGAAAGCGCGCAGCTCTATGGCCGCCAACAGATAGCGTTGCGTGGCTACAGCTCTGCAGCCCAAGTAGGGCAAGCTTACGCGACACAAAGTGTTGAACTAAGCCGCTTATTGTATCGCGCTGAACGAAACTGGAATTTGTGGCCAATTGGCTTGGGGGATATTTCAGGTTCTGTATTTGTCGACTCAGGATCAAGCTGGAACGATAACCAAAACTACCAAGCCCTGACGGGGATTGGTGCTGAAGTGCAGATCGATACCATCGTACTTTATGGCGGCACGTTACCAGTACGGATTGGTTACGCTCATGGATTAGACAGTAAATTAGGCAAAGATGAAGTGTATATCAAGCTAACGGCTCAGTTTTAACCGTTTGTTGAGGAGGAAAGGGTCGCATCAAATGCGACCCTTTTTGCGTTGTAAGCTGAAACAAGGCTTACTGCTTACTCAAACCTAACGCTTGTTATGGGGCACGGTTATTTTTTGTCATAATTCTTCCGTAATTTGATACATCTTTTTCCTCGGTCTTACAGCTGATGATTGGTACAACTCATTGGCTGCGCTGTTCTGGATTTTCATTCCCCTCAATCGACGAGGAGCCTTAGTGACTTTAAGTAAGAGAATCCTCAGGTAGTGAACTTAATTAGGTCGAACAACGTAATTAACAATTAAGTAAATTGTTGTTATTTGATTGCCTAGTCTTTTTTGATTGAGGAAAGAGTGATGTTAGAGACCCTCATGTTGTCGCGGATCCAGTTTGCCGCCAATATCAGTTTTCATATTTTATTTCCAACCATTACGATTGCGCTTGCATGGGTGATGGTGTTTTTTAAGTGGCGTTTTGTACGAACGCAAGCTCAGTTGTGGTTGGACTTATATTATTTCTGGGTCAAGATATTTGCCCTGACTTTTGCGCTCGGTGTTGTTTCTGGTATTACGATGAGTTTTCAATTTGGGACTAACTGGCCAGGATTTATGGAGAGCGTCGGTAACGTAGCTGGGCCATTGTTAGGCTATGAAGTGATGACGGCCTTTTTTATGGAAGCGACCTTCCTTGGCGTGATGCTTTTTGGGCGTGGAAGAGTACCTGAATGGGTGCATACTTTAGCAACCGTGCTGGTGGCGATAGGCACATCACTCTCTGCTTTTTGGATTTTAGTTTTAAATAGCTGGATGCATACACCTGCTGGTTATGAAGTGATCGAAGGCATTGTTCATGTCACCAGTTGGAAAGAGGTTATTTTCAATCCTTCTATGCCGTATCGGCTTGTACATATGTTGCTGGCTTCTTTACTCACCGTAAGTTTTGTCATTGCAGGGATCTCTGCTTACCAATTTTTGCGTAATTCACAACTGGAAGCAGCGAAAGTGGGCCTTAGAGTCGGCATTATTCTCGCGGCCATTGCTATACCAATACAAATTTTTGTTGGCGATTTACACGGTTTAAATACGTTAAAACACCAACCCGCTAAAATTGCCGCGATGGAAGGGGTGTGGGACACGGAGCAAGGAGCACCGTTACTCTTGTTCGCTTGGCCGGATGAAGCCACACGTAGCAATCACTTTGAACTCGGCATTCCTAAATTAGCTAGCTTAATACTCACGCATGACCTCGACGGTGAAATTGTGGGTTTAAATCAATTTGCACCGGACCATCCCCCGGTTAAGCCACTGTTCTTTGGCTTTCGAATTATGGTCGGAATTGGCGTGCTGATGCTGCTAGTGAGCTGGTTTGGTGCATGGTGTTTAGTTCGTAAAAAAACCTTACCCAAGTTCTACCTTTATACCGTTGTCGCGATGACGTTTTCGGGATGGGTAGCCACATTAGCAGGGTGGTATGTTACTGAAATTGGCCGTCAACCATGGCTTGTCAGTGGTGTATTACGTACTTCTGATGCAGTTACTGCGATTGGAAGTGGTTCTGTTGTGCTGTCATTAGCCATGTATTTAACCATTTATGCCGTATTGCTAGTTGCTTATATTCATACACTGTTTTATTTAGCAAGGCAGTTCTCTACAAGCATAACGATTCAACCGATTGACGAGCAAAAGGCACCATTATGATCTCTTATCTACCGGAAATTTATCTTTTACTGCTTGGTTTTAGCGTTTTCATGTATGCGGTACTTGATGGTTATGATTTGGGTGTCGGTATTTTATTACCCCAAAATAATGAGCAACAGCGCGATAGAATGATCGCCTCAATTGGTCCTTTCTGGGATGCCAATGAAACATGGCTAGTGCTAGGCGTTGGTATTTTATTGATTGCGTTTCCAAGTGCACATAGCTTGATTTTGACAGAGCTGTATTTGCCCACCGCACTGATGCTGATCGCATTGATTATGCGTGGTGTAGCGTTTGATTTTCGTGCAAAAGCGAAAGCGGATCATAAAGACCACTGGGACTTGTGTTTTAAAACCGGTTCTTTACTTGCCGCATTAACCCAAGGTTACATGATTGGACGGTATGTGATGAGCTTTGAGGAGTCGATGCAGGCTTATGGCTTTGCACTACTCAGTTCGCTGTGCGTGACGGCCGCTTATGTTTATATCGGTGGAGCTTGGCTGGTGTTAAAGACCGAAGGCGCGTTACAAATTCGAGCGGCGCGCTGGTCACGCCGCGCGGGTTGGTTGGCCGCGCTGGGTATTTTCTCAGTCAGTATTGTTAACCCGTTATTTAATCCACTGGTCGCGGAACGTTGGTTTAGTTTCCCTGAAATGCTGTTATTAGCTCCTGTTCCGCTGGTGGTGTTAGTCACGATTTTTATGGTTGATCGCTATTTAAAAAGAGTGCCTGTAGTGAATGATATGGGCGTTCAATGGCCATTTTTTGGCGTGATGCTAATTTTTGCATTAAGCTTTCTTGGATTAGCCTATAGCTTTTTCCCTGATGTCGTCCCCGGGATAATGACGGCTCAAGAATCAGCCGCCTCTACGGCTAGCTTATTGGTAGTGGGCATTGGTGTCGTGATTGTGATGCCGATGATTTTGCTGTACACCTTTGTGGTTTACCGAATCTTTAAAGGTAAAGCGACAGATTTAAGCTATAAATAAATAGCAAGAGAATGGATACTATAACGGCCTCAAAAGAGGCCGTTATTTTTAAACCCACGATATGAGAGTTAGACTTGGAAGCGACGTACCGTATTTTGTAGCATTGCTGCCAACTGACTCAACTCTGCACACGCTTGAGCGGCGCTGGAAGAACCTTGTGCAACTTGCTTGGCTGATTCACTAATGCGTTCGATATTGCGGCTGAGCTCTTCGCTAACCGAATCTTGTTCTCCGCACGCACTGGCGATTTGAATGGTCATATCAGCAATATGAGCGCTTTGATTACTAATGTGGTCAATCGCGATTTGAGTTTGGCCACTTTGCTCCACACATTGTCCCATAAGTGCACTGCTTTGTGACGTCGCTTCACGAGCACGCAGTGCGCATGTTTGTAGGCTTTGGATAATATTGACGATGTCGCCCGTTGATTGCTGAGTTTTGCCAGCTAAAGCACGGACTTCATCAGCCACAACCGCAAAACCACGCCCTTGTTCACCAGCACGCGCTGCTTCAATTGCTGCGTTAAGTGCAAGCAAATTGGTTTGGTCGGCGATGTTGCTTATCACGTCAACGACAACGTTAATTTGCTGCGCTTGCTGCTCAAGCTCTAATACGCGTTGTTCTGCTTGATCAATTTCTTGAGTCACAAGAGAGATAGCATTCGCGACGGAATCCATCTGTTTTGATCCAAGGATGGATTGTTGGTTACTTTCACGAGCGGCGTCAGAAGCGACTTCTGTGCTTCGTGCCACTTCTGCAACCGTTGATTTCATTTGCGTCATGGCCGTAGCAATGTGCATGACCTCGACCTGTTGCTCTTGCATGCCCTGTGATGTCTGTTCAGAGACGGCGCTAACTTCATCGACAGCATGAGATAGTTGAGTCGCTCCGGCGATGATCTCTTCCACCATTGAGCGTAAATTCTCTTGCATACTTGAACACGCATCGGCCAATTCACCTAGCTCATCTTGCCCAATATGCTGACGTGCTAATCGATGGCTTAAATTACCTCCAGCAATGGCGTTCGCTTGCTGTACAACCAACTGTAGTGGCTGGCAGATTAAGCGAGAAAGTAATAGTGTAATGAACACCATAAACGCTATCAGCGCAACGATGCTGCCTGTGGAAAATGAGGTGATAGCTTGAATAAGCGTCATCAGTTCAGAGCGATTTTTGGCAACAAAGGTTTGGTTTAAATTGAGAAGATCGTCAATCGCACTCTCTAGGCGTTCAAATGTAACTAAAGAGGCTGAAATGTCCCCTTGAGCTTTTACTTTGTTTTGACTGAGAATATCATCATTAAAAGAGCCTAATGCGGTTAAATAATCGCGCCACAGATTCTTAACAGGCATAAAAATCGAACGCTCGTGATCGGTCCAAACCGCACGCTCATAGGTGGCTAGTGCACTATCAATTTCCTCATACCGTTCTTGCATCCAACGAATGTCTTCCGTAATTTCGGCTTGATCGGTTGCGGAAAGCAAACTGATTTGAGCACGTCGCACAGAAGCCATATTGTATTTGACGTTATTGACCATCATCATTGATGGGAGTGTGTCATCCGTTAGATTGAGTAGGTCATTTTGTATTTCGTTCAATGAACGATATAGGTAATAACCGAAGGCGATGTTGACTAACGCGATAATAGTAAAGGCAAGCGCAATTTTTTTGCGAATGGCTAAATCTTTTAAAAAAGACATGGTAATAAGTGACCTCGGAGTAAAACAACGGAGTTATACCTGTCCCACTTGCAGCATTGCTGTATTGATCATGTTCATTGACGCCAATTCCACCATTTTATTGATGTTTTTTCGGCCTCACTTACTGGTCATCGACAGCATCCTAAGTGGCTTGGGTATCGGGTCACATCCATATGAAAATAGAGAGATATCCATAAAGTTGTGCATCGTATCACAATTGAAACTTGGCTCCTATGGTGTTTTTGAAATTTTTATGAATGAGATATTGGGTGTGAAGAGCTTAGAATAACGCTCAAGACGGTTATTTTAAGCTCTGTTAAGGTCACAATTCTTTACATCTCAACCACCTAGTTTATAGTGATTTCCATTTCGAATTGAGTGCTAATTGGGTAACGAAAGGGATGGTTGTACTGTTCACTTGGTACTTTTGGCGTTAAGGTAAACGGAAAAAGGTATTTGAATCATGAAATTAAAAACACGTTTACAGCTACTGTCTGCGATCGAACATAAAACTGAAATTCCGATGCTGCTACTATCGGTAGTGTATGTGATCGTCGCTTTACTACCAGATATTGCACCTTTACAGCCCGAAGAGCTTGATTTTCTGGAGCATCTGCTTTGGATTATTTGGGCATTGTTTGCAACGGAGTTATTGGTTAAGGTCTTACTCAGCCCACATCCAGTGCGTTACATGGTAAAAAACTGGCCAGATGTGTTGATTGTTGCCATGCCTTTCCTACGTCCGCTCCGTTTTTTACGCATTTTACTGATCTTGCCAAGAGCATGGCGTCAAACAAAGGCGGTACTGAGACAAAAAACGCTCAGCTTTATTGGGCTAACCAGCTTATCGACAGTGCTTCTTTCTGCGGCTTTTGTCTATTTGGTCGAAAAAGGCACGGATAGCCCAATCAATGATTTTTCTGATGCGATTTGGTGGGCAATGACCACGATTACTACGGTAGGGTATGGCGATATGTATCCAATCACTCCATTTGGGCGTGGTGTTGCCGTATTTCTGATGTTGACGGGTATTACACTTTTCGGTTTATTGACCGCGAGTGTCGCCTCATTTTTCATTGAAGAAGATGGGCAATCAGCAGAGCATAATAGTGCACATCACACGAAACAGCTTAATAAAGTGTTAAAACAACTTTCTGTTCAACAACCTGTTCGCAAGCGTTTTCATTTAGCTCGCTACCGTGCTCAGTTGGCCTCTCGTCATAAGAAATAACCACTGAAGTTCTAGTTATCATCGTATTGGAATGCCAGAGATTGATCTAGGTGGTTTTAAGCAGAGTGATAAACTCACTGAGCGGCATAGGCTTATAAAAGAAATAGCCTTGCAAATAGTCAATCTCTCTTTCGTTCAAAAAGTCAATCTGGCCTTGGGTTTCCACACCTTCTGCGATGGTTTTTAACCCAAGTCGCTTAGCTAAATCGACTAAGTTTTCAACAATATGACTAGAGATCGCATCACTACCGATCATGGTAATAAAGCTTCTGTCGATTTTTAAAATGTCAAACTTGAACTCTTGCAAATAGTTCAAACTAGAGTGACCCGTACCAAAATCATCAATTGCCAGCAACACACCTATTTTATCCAATGACTGGAAGAGCTTTTTTGCTTCATCACTATCAATAACCAACTCTCTCTCAGTGAGCTCTAACGTTAAAATATGCTTACGATTGTCGAAGGTTTCAATAAAGTGTTTGCAATCATCAAACAAATTGGAAGCTACGCAGTGCTTGGCTGAAATATTAAATCCAATACTGAAATGCTCTGGAAATTGTGACTGGTGTAATGAAAGTTCATGCTCTACTTGGGACATTAACTGAGTCGTAATAGGAATGATTAGCCCAGATTCTTCCGCTAAGGGAATAAAAAGATCGGGCCTCACTAATCCATGAACAGGATGTTGCCAACGAGCAAGCACTTCAATATGGCTGAGCTGGCCACTACCATCAACAATCGGTTGTACATACGGAATGAACTCGTTGGATTGAATAGCGCGTTTCACTTCTCCTTGCATTGACGAAGCTTGGCCGAGTTTCCAAAAAACAAATCCTCCTAAACCGATTCCCATTAAGAGAGCTAACATCGCACTGGTTTGTTTGGTGTTTTTAAAATAAAGCCAGTAGTCATCAATAGTTAATAGGGTCGATAGTGAATAAGGGTAGCGTTCTGAAGTATTAATGATTGTGGGAAATAACGGTTCGGAAGTTACAACGCCAGTCTCGTCGAGGTGATTTTTGCCAACGTGAAAATAAAGTTTGCCATAGCGATCAAGTAAAATAAGCATGTTAGTTAGGTAATAGGAACTAACACCAGTGATCACCATACCCTGTTCGTAAGTTCTGTGAAAAGCCAACACAGGCCGGAGAGGTGTGAGTCGATTACCAGCCATTAAATAGAGCTCACCACTGACATAGCTGTCGATTTGGTAGTGATCGTTTACTTGACCGGTTAACGAATTACAATAAATCGTATTTTGTTTGGCTAAATTGATGGTCCGGATATCGGGAGTTGTCGCCACTAGCTCGCGCAAATAACGAGTAGCATCTAGGCAATCCATATTAAGGTAGGGCGCCGCACGCTCGTTGGCAACATGAGCATTTCTTAGCAGTAGATTAATGTAATCTATACCTTTTACCAGAACGTTTTGCATGTGATGATTCAAATCAGCTCGTGTCTGCCAAGCGATAATTGGGCTAGCTACAACGATGGGCAGTAAGCAAAATAGTAAGCTAACTACCCACCGTCTACATCGTTCATATTTTACAAATGTCTGCATCTGGTCCGAGTGCTATTTGTTTAATCATGCAGTAAGCGTAGCAAATATCCTCTGAAAATCATCCGTTTATTTCGCAGTTTGCTTGAACTTCAACACGACTTACGCCCTTGTAAGTACAAGCCATCATTTTAGCCAATCCATCGAGCAAGCATGTGCTTATCTGGTAGCGCTGTCATTGCCCCTTTTTGGGTGGTGGCTAATGCTCCGCAGCCATTAGCCCATTGCACTGCGTTTATGATAGTACCCTTAGTAAACCACTCTTTATGTAATGACAACTGGCAAAGTAATCCACCGACAAAAGCATCTCCGGCACCTGTTGTATCGATAGGTTTTACGGCTTTTCCCGTAATCATTGTTTGCATCTCTGCTGTGATCACCAGCGCTCCTTTTGCACCTTGAGTAATGACAATCAGCGGAATGTTCAATTCTTTCACTGAGATTAATCCCTGCTCAAGGCTAGGGCGCTGCGTGAGTAAGAGCAGTTCGTCATCGGAAAACTTAATCACATCCGCCATTGCCACCACGCTCATCACCACTGGGATCATCTCTTCGGAGTTAGGCCAAACCTCTTCTCGTAGATTGGGATCAAAACTGACAAATCCCCCGTTGGCTTTGATGCGTTTAATCGCTTCAATGGTAGTGCTGCGACTCGGTTCATTGGCCAGTGCAATGGAGCAACAATGCAGCCATTCGCCCGCTAAAAAGGTGGGAATGTCTGAACATTGGACGAATTGATCCGCGCTCGGTTTCACCATAAAGGTAAAACTACGTTCGCCGTGCGAGTCTAAATTGACCACGACGGTTGATGTTCTTTGTTGATCATCCAACTGCAAATATCGGGTGTCCACTTTCTCTTCGGTTAATGTGGATTGCATAAAGCGCCCCATAGGGTCATTACCCACACGGCCAAAAAAGGCGCTATTACCCCCCAATCTTGCGATGGCAACAGCCACATTCGCCGGAGCACCGCCCGGACATTTTAGATAGTGTGCTTCACCATCAGGAATTAAGTCGACGACCGCGTCGCCTGTCACCCAAACTCGATTCATTTTTTCTTCCAATATCCGTGTTATTCGCTGAAGAAATAAGCCTACTCACATCGAGCGGGCTTAGGAGCATAACAGCCTTGGGGGTTACGCTGTTGCTTGTTTATCAAGCTTTGCGCGCTCTTTGGCACCCAAAACAAGTGTTAAGGTAAAGGCAATGACAAAAGAAATCAGCATACCAATCATGTAGTAGCTGATTTTCTCTGGGTTAATGGAAATCACTCCTGGAAGCCCAGCCGCGCCTAACGCTTGTGCTTTGACATTAAACAAGGTAATGAATGCACTGGCACAAGCTGAACCGATGATCGCAGCAATAAATGGGTAGCGAAGTTTCAGGTTTACACCGAACATAGCGGGTTCGGTAATGCCCAGAAGGGCGGTCACACCTGATGGAATCGCAATGCCTTTTAATTTGATATCTTTGGTGTTCATACCAACCGCTAAAGCTGCTGCACCTTGTGCGACGTTTGACATGGCCGCAATAGGAAAAATAAACGTACCGCCAGTAATGGCGATGTCAGCTAATAGCTGTGTTTCGATAGCAATAAAGCTGTGGTGCATGCCAGTAATCACAAACGGTGCGTAGATAAAGCCAAACAGTGCACCACCAATGAAGCCAGCAGAATCGTATAGCCAGTTCAGCCCATCACCCAATAGAAAGCCGATATCGCGAGTAATCGGGCCTACCAGAGTGAAGGTTAAAAAGCCTGCAATGAAAATCGAGAGCATAGGCGTCAGTAAATTATCCAGTACAGAAGGGATAATTTTGCGCAGGCCATTTTCGATTTTTGCAAGAATAAAGGCGGAGACTAAAACGGGTAAGACAGAACCCTGATAGCCGACTTTCTGGATCTCAAAGCCAAAAATATTCCAAGTAGGGATGGTGCCTGCGACAGACGCGCCGCCAAATCCCCAACCATTAAGCAGGTCTGGGTGAACCATCAACATACCTAATGCAGCGCCAAGAAATGGGTTGCCGCCGAATTTTTTTGAAGCAGAAAATGCCAACAAAACAGGAAGATAAACAAAAGGGGCGTTAGCGAAGGTGTTGATCATGCTGGCAAGATCAGCCAAGCCCGGGTTGGCATCAATCAGTGACTGCCCTTCGATAAAAAGCCCTGTGGCTGTCAGTACATTGAACAACCCCATCAATAAACCGCCAGCAACGATGGCCGGGATAATAGGGACAAAAATGTCAGACAACCCTTTAACAGCGCGCTGCACTAGGTTCTGCTTTTGTGCTCCCGCGCTTGCAACATCATTGGTTGACATTTCAGCAAGGCCGGTCAGCTTGGCCATTTCCGCATAAACTTGGTTAACGATACCGGAGCCAAAAATAATTTGATATTGGCCAGCGACTTTGAATTGTCCTTTGACACCTTCAAGTGAATCAATGGCTTGTTCATCAACCAATGCGTCATCTTTTAGCGCTAATCTTAAACGTGTTGCACAGTGAGCAAGGGCTTGGATATTTTCTCTGCCACCTAATTGCTCTAATAATTGTTTTGCTATGACTGGATAGTTCATAACCCACCCCGGTTGTTGTTTGGTATCCAGATGACTTGATCTCTTTAAGATAAGCATGGTGGATAAAATTAAAATAAGTATTTTTGGGAACGTTTGCAGAATGGATTTTTGATGAATAATTCAAAGTAGTCAAAAGCCAACCATTGATTCTGTGAATTAGATCAGTAAAAGAGAGATCGATAATTCTACAAACAGCGTTAGAATCACACTATTCGAGCGTTTGCAGCACTGAGTTTTGCAAACAATCCCAAAACAGAATGAGTAAGGTTATGTATGTCGAGTTTGCACGATGTCGCTAAGCTGGCCGGAGTTTCTAAATCGACGGTTTCACGCGTTGTAAATGATGAGTATGGTGTTAAAGAGTCTACAAAAATCAAAGTGTTAAAGGCAATTTCCGAATGCGGCTATATGGTCAACCAAGTCGCTAAAGATCTCAAATCACAAAAAACCAATTTAATTGGAGTCATCGTTCCGCGAGTCTCTTCGCATGCGACAGCACAAGGCGTTGATGGTTTAAGTGCCATATTTGAACAAGCGGGCAAACACGTGTTGCTTGCCAATACTCATCAAGATCACGCTAAAGAGTTGGAATATATTCAAATATTTAATCAAAAGAGGGTAGAAGGCATTGTACTTTACGCCACACACCTTGATATGCCATTAGTGAAAGCAATCCAACAATCTAATGTCCCGGTGGTATTGGTTGGGCAAGATGGCTCACTGCACGATATCCCAAGTATTGTTCATGATGATCTTCGCGTTGGATTCGAAGCGGGTAAACGGTTGATAGCAAAAGGTTGTCAACACATTGGTTTTATTGGTGTTCAGAGCGATGACGTAGCGGTGGATTGCTTGCGTTCTCAAGGGTTAGAGCAAGCACTGGGTATCAACAATTTAACCCTGTTGTTTCATGTGCGTGGTGATTTTTCGATTGAATCTGGTTACTTACAAGCTAAAACATTAATCACGCAATACCCACAATTAGATGGTCTTTTTTGCGCAACCGATAGAATTGCGGTTGGAGCGGTGAAAGCACTACAAGAGTCTGGAGTTCAGGTTGGATCGCAAATAAAAGTATTAGGAGTTGGCAATGATGAGCTCGCATTTGTCAGTAACCCAAGCTTATCAACATTCAACTATGCCTTTGATAAAGCAGGTGAAAATGCAGCCAAGATGTTGCTTGAACGTATTGCTGGTCGTGGGCAGGAGATGAGTAAAGTCGTGTTAACATTCCAAAATATCGAACGTGAAACCGGCTAAGACTGAAGGTACTTGCTGAGGGGAAGCCCGCATAATTGAGGGCAATATTTCACCAATGCTTGCAAGCTGGCTTATTTTTTTATATTTTGCAATCGTTCCCAAAAATTGAGTGTAAGTCATGTCATTAGAAACAGTGCCAGTAGAAAAAATGTCATTTGAAGAGATGGTGAGATTAGTTGGCGGCCCGGCCAATATTCAGCGAGTACTCGCACCAAGAGGCGAAATCGTTATTGCGCTGCGAGATCCAGCTTTAGTCAATGTTTTGTCGAGCTATATGCGCTTGCGAGAAGTGCTTGGTGAGTGGCAGCTTTCATTTTTGATTCAACAAGATAACATCAATGAATATGCCGATGAACTGATCAACAGTTTAGGTCGAATGATTGATTCTCAGCTGCGGCTTAATGCGTACGCCTATTCCTCGCCAAACGATTGTCCCTTTCGTCCAACGTGGCATATTTCTCCGCCGCAAGGTCTGCTCAATGATCCAAACGGTTTCATTTATCACCAAGGAAAATATCATCTTTTTTATCAGTGGTATCCTTATGGGTGTGAGCACAAGGATAAATATTGGGTACAACTGACGAGTACTGATCTTATTCACTGGCAATGGCAAGGTATTGCACTGACTCCATCAGATTGGTACGACAGCCATGGGGTTTTTTCTGGTCATGCTTTAAGTCACAACGATGAGTTGATGCTCTTCTATACTGGCAATGTTCGGTTAGGTGACCAGCGATTGCGTCAAACAACGCAATGTTTAGCCGTGTCGCAAGATGGTCTCCGTTTTGAAAAACGTGGCCCAGTGATCCGTAATTTGCCAACGGGTGTCACGGAACACATTCGCGACCCTAAAATAGTGCGCCACCGAGGCAAATGGCTCATGTTATTGGGCGCGCAAACAACGCAATTGCAAGGTCGGCTCGCTATTTATCATTCACATGATCTTAAAGAGTGGCATTTCGATGGTCTATTTGGTGAAGAAATCGCACCGCTAGGTTACATGTGGGAATGCCCTGATATGTTTGAAATTGCGGGCCAAAGTTATTTTGTTTTTGGCCCTCAAGGGATTATTTCAGATAACGTGAACCACACAGTTGTCCATCAAAATCGTATTGCAAAAGTCTTATGGGATGAAAATGATCATCCTCACTTTTGTCATCTGCAACCACTGGATCACGGCTTTGATTTTTATGCCCCTCAAACAATGCAAACGGCAGACGGGCGGCGCGTCTTGTGTGCATGGATGGGGCTGCCTGACGAAATTAATCATCCTAGTAGTGACAACGGCTGGCTGCATCAACTTACGGCACTGCGAGAGTTGAGTCTTGAGAATGGTCAAATTATTCAAAGGCCTATAAGGGAGCTAGAGCAGTTATGCCACCACCCGTTAAGTTTGGAGTTGAGCGATAAATGCACCATTCTCAACACCAAAAGTTTTGAAATGTGCATCACTTTGCCTTGGGGGGCAAGCTTACGTTTGTTTGAAAAAGATGAGCAATACGTTGAATTGAGTTTAGATGCCCAGCAAAAAGTATTACGCTTTGATCGTTCCCATACTTTGATACGTCAAGGTGATGTGATTCGTGAATTGGCCTTAGAGTGTGAACAGGTTGAGCTGCAGATTCTCGCGGATAATTCTTCATTAGAAGTGTTCATCAACGGCGGAAAAGCTGTGATGACTGCGCGAGTTTTTACCGATCAAGAAGCGACAGGGGTATCGCTATTGAATGCGTTGACCACGGCCAAATACTCTTCTATCCAGCCCGTCAGCGCTTCTTCATTCGCTACTCAATTCTAAATTAAGCCGAAAGTAAACTTTCGGCTTGAAAAATAATAGCCTTTTTCTTTCTTGGTCTATCCTTAAGTAAAAGATAAGTGAGATCAACATGATCGGTATGAGTTCAGACAATAGCAGAGATGATATTGACCTCTCTTCTGGTCTGCATTGTCCTATTCATTAAACACAAGAGTCAGATGGTTATCATGCGGTGCGATGAAGCCAACGCACAGTGCTTAACTCATACCATTGATTAAGGCGAAATGAAGTATGTGGAAAAGTGTCAAAGTGATCTTTGTTACCCAAGTTGTTCTGGCAGTGTCCATTGTGTTGGGCATTTCTAGTTACATTGATTACCAGTCAAAGAAAGCGGAGCTACAGCATAGCCTAGATACATCAATCTTGAATGCAAAAGAGCGTTTGAGCTACAGCCTACCTAAAGCAATTTGGGATTTTGATTTACATGCCGCCAAACTCACTATTTCAGCAGAGTTAAATAACCCAGACATACAAGCGGTTAGAGTGAAAGATGCGGGTGGTACACCGCTTCTTTTCCTGAGTACATCACCCGACTCTCAAGATGTGAAAGAGATGGAGCCCAATGAGGGGAAACAATACGAATCCATGCTCTCTTCGGTGCAAAAGCTCACCTTTGTTGAGTATGAAAAGGAAAATGAAGTTGGTCAGGTAGAGCTTTTCTATAACACAGATAGGCTAGAAAAAACCTTGTTACAAAGTCTGCAATATAGCCTGATTGAGTTGCTGATTTTAGATAGCGTAATGATTGTATTCCTAATTTTGGCGTTAACGAAAACCGTCCTTCGCCCGCTCAACGATTTAACAGAGCGAGTGGCCGATCTTGCAACCGGTGAAGGAGATTTAAGTCGTATCATTCCAGAACCCAAATATAGAGAGTTTTCGCAGATCATCCGCAGTATTAATCATTTTACGGAGTCGCTAAGGGAGATAGTTGTACAAGTAACGAATGCTTCTGTGCAGTTAAAAGACACCGCAGAGATGAGTGGTCAGGTTGCCATGAGAAATGCGCAGCAAATTGATCAACAAAAACACAGTTTATCGACCGTCGCTGCCGCTTCCACACAGATGAGTCAGTCGGTGGCAACAGTGGCTGAAACCGCTAATGACGCCGCAAGGCAAGCAAGTGAGGCTTCTCAACTGGTCGATAATGTTTACCAATCAATAGAACGCTCTGCTGCCGAGATTGTAAACATGCGTTCCGAAATGGGTTCGGTAAACGCGGAAATGCATAAGCTGCTTGATGAAGGGCGAAAAATATCAACGGTGGTCGGGGTGATTAATGACATTTCCGAGCAAACCAACTTGCTGGCACTGAACGCTGCTATTGAAGCGGCACGCGCAGGTGAGCATGGCCGTGGTTTTGCAGTAGTGGCTGACGAAGTGCGCAACCTTTCGACCAAAACTAGCCAATCCACCGAACAAATCCAAACCAATATTCGCTCACTTAGCAGTGCAACAGAATCGGTTGAGCAAGAAATTATTCGCATCTCTAATTTGTTAGAAAGCACCGCTAAGCGAGTATCAGAGTCACAACATTCTGTTGAGCAGGTGAAAAATACTATCTCTGAAATTTCTGAAAGAAATGGCGAGATTTCGCATGCTACAGAAGAGCAGAAACAAGCCATTGATGAAGTCAGTCAGGCGATTGTTGAAGCATCAGAGGCCACTAATGAGCTGTCGAGTAGTGGTCAAGATAATGCTCAGAGAACGAAAGAAGTTCTTCAACTGAGCTCAAACATTAAAACTCATATGCGTAAGTTCAAAACATAAGTTCCACCTTCAAGGAGAAGAAAGTATGAAGCGTCTGTTGATCTTTATTTTCAGTATGATGATGGCCTTACCGAGTAGCTTTGCTGCTACTATTACGGCTGCGCAAGATCCATGGCCACCGTTTATTTCACCGGATAAAAGCATGCCGGGGCTATCGGTAGAAATCGCTGTTGCGGCTATGAAAACACAGGGCTATGACGTCAATTTTCAAATCATGCCTTGGTCACGAGCATTAGATGAGGTGAGTAAAGGCAGAATTGATCTGTTGCCTGCAACTTGGTATACGCAGGAGAGAACGGCTTATTTACTTTACAGTGATTCATATTTAGAGAATGAACTGAGCTTTATTAAAAGAGCAGGCGATGCTTTCGAATTTTCAGGTTTAAATAGTTTGAGTGGCAAACAAGTTGGCATCGTTAGGGGCTATGGTTATGGGGATGACTTTTTATCCGCCACTAATTTCAACAAACCAGACGCTAATGATCTCACGACTAACTTGAAGAAACTGCAAGCCAAACGAATCGATCTTACCCTTGAAGATAAGTTGGTTGCGTTATCGACCATGAAAGAGGCGGGCTTAAATAGCAGTGATTTTCAGTTTACCACTGCATCTTTGTCTAAAAATCCTTTACATGTTACCTCAGGTAAAGCAAACCCTAATGCGCAGAAATATATTGATGCGTATAACAAAGGGTTAGCCACGATTAAAGCTGACGGAACATTTGATGCCATTTTAGCGAAATACGGTATTCAGTGATTTTTTTAAAAAAAAGGCCGCAGTTTTAACGCTGCGGCCTTTTTCTATTCCAATAGGATTTGAATCCTTTGAAGTAAGCATTGGGGTAAATATTAGCGCTTCGAGCCGCGCTGCTCAGCTTTGCGTGCTAATTTTTGCGCACGCTTTTGCTCGATCAGTGATGCGGTATCACCGCCAATGTGTGCTTCTCCACGCTGTTTTGCGAGCTGAACTTGTTTTTCTCGCTCACGGAAACGGGCCAGTTGTTCCGCAGAGTGAGTACCGAAGCAGGATGGGCAACTGACGCCTTGCTCGTAGACTTCGCTCTGTTTGTCTTCATAGGTAATCGGCAAACGGCAAGCGTTACATACATCGTAGTGACTCTCTTTTAAAGCGTGCCCTACAGCCACTCTGCCATCAAACACATAGCAGTCACCTTGCCATAAGCTCTCTTCTTGCGGCACTTCTTCTAAGTATTTCAAAATGCCACCTTCGAGATGGTACACCTCATCGAACCCTTGCTCTTTTAAATAAGCCGTGGACTTTTCACAGCGAATCCCGCCAGTACAAAACATCGCGACTTTTTTGTGTTTCTCTGGTGCGAGGTTCTTCTTCACATAATCAGGAAACTCACGAAAGGTTTCAGTGTGTGGGTTAAGCGCATTTTTGAAGGTGCCGATTTGGATTTCATAATCATTACGGGTATCGACAACCAGCACATCAGGGTCTGAAATTAGCGCATTCCAGTTTTCTGGTTTCACGTAAGTGCCCACAACGTGACGAGGGTCAATACCTTCAACGCCCATAGTGACAATCTCTTTTTTTAGCTTCACTTTGGTACGGTTAAATGGCTGCTCTGAGGCTTGTGATTCTTTGTAAACCGTGCCTTTCAAGTTCGGTTCTGCATCAAGCCAAGCCAGTAGCACATCTATCCCTTTACGTGTTGATGCCACAGTGCCGTTAATTCCTTCACTGGCTAATAATAGCGTGCCACGAATTTGGTTTTCCTCCATTAGTTCAAGAAGCGGTGCTTGCAGCTCTTGGTAGTGATTGAGTTCAACAAACTTATAGAGTGCACAGACGACGTACTGACTCATGGGGTACCTTTTAAAAAACGATATAAAGAATTGGGGCGCATTATAGCGAAGGGACGCGCCCACAAATACGGACAATTATTAAGGACAATATTAGATGGGGTAGACCATTGGAAAATCCATGGTTGGATGTGCGGCGACAAGCGACGAGTAGCCATACACCTGCTCAATTCTTTCTGCATTGAGCGCTTCCCAAGGTGGCGCATCACAAACCAGTTTGCCATTGTGCAGCATCACCATGCGATCTGCATATTGAGCCGCAAGGTTGAGATCGTGCAGCACGACTACAACAGCGCACTGCTCTTGGCGTGCTAATGAACGTGCAATGCGCAGTGTATTGTGCTGGTGAGTCAGATCTAACGCTGACGTTGGTTCATCCAGCATCAGGATTTTTTTGTCACCGGAGTGGTGAAGTTGAGTTAATACCCGCGCCAGATGTAAACGTTGTTTTTCACCACCCGATAAAGCTGGGTAGAGATTGTTCGCTCTATCGCTGATATCGGTTTGTTGCATATAGTGTAGCGCGACTTCACTGACTTGTTGGTGGCTTAAATTTAATGGCAGTGCGCCTAATTCCACCACTTCTTGAGCGATAAAAGGAAAGCTCAACGTACTTTGCTGCGGAAGAATAGCCAAGTGCTTTGCTAACTCATTCGGTAGCCACAGTGCTTGCGGAACACCGAAGTAAGCCATTTTGCCTGTTGATGAGATTTCACCGCTGAGTATTTTCAGCAAGGTACTTTTTCCAGCACCATTGGGGCCAAGTAACGCTGTGACTTGACCTGAAAAAATCTCAATATCAATCTTATCCAAAATGGTTCGATGGCCAAATTTAACCGATATATTACTGGCTTGGATCGCTGCCGTTGTACTCAAAATACTTTGCCTTTTTGTTGAAACAGAAGATAAAGGAAGAAAGGTGCACCCACCAGCGCAGTCACAATCCCGACAGGCAGCTCCGCAGGTGCAACTGCTATACGGGCAAACATATCGGCGACAGTGAGTAAGAGTGCACCAAGTAAAGCCGAAATGGGGATCAAACTACGGTGATCGGGGCCAACCAGCATCCGGCCTAGATGAGGGATGACCAAACCGATAAAACCAATCATACCCACCGCGCTGACGGTCACTCCAACGCCGAGTGCGCTGAGTAAAATCATTGAACGTTTAAGCCGTTGCACAGAAATGCCTAGATGACGCGCTTCAGACTCGCCAAGTAATAGTGCGTTGAGCGCCATCGCTTGACGGGAGAAACAGACGAGCAGCAGCAGTAAGGTCACAGCGCACAAGAGAATATTTTGCCAGTTTGCACCCGCCAGTGATCCCATTGACCACAATGAGAGATCGCGTAGCATTTGATCGTCTGCAACATAATTCAAATAGCCAATACCCGCCCCCGATAGCGCGCTGATGGCGACGCCTGCGAGTAGCATGATGGTGACGGAAGTACCAAATTTACTGGTGCCTAATCGATAAACCAACAAGGTAGTCAATGCACCGCCTAAAAAGGCAAAAATAGGTACCACCACAGCGCTCATCCACGGGTTGGAAAACAGCGCTAAATTGGCGAATAGCACAATCGCAAGTGCGGCTCCGAGGGCTGAACCTGCCGAAACACCGATAATGCCAGGCTCAGCTAATGGATTACGAAACAAGCCTTGCATCACCGTTCCGCACAGCGCCAAAATTGCGCCGACCAACAAGCAGAGCAGGGTACGCGGAAAGCGTATTTCGTGGATGACTAAATTGATGTGCGCGGCAATGTCATTGGAGTGCAGCACGAGACTTTTTATGCTGTCACTGAAGCTGATATTCATTGGACCAACGGTGACAGAATAAAGGCTCACTAAGATTACCAAAACTAACAGCGTCGCATTCACCACATTTTTTGAGAGATGACGTAACAAAATAAGCTCCTTAAGGATAGAGCAATGCGTTTAGACGTTGCGCTTCAGCCAAGCTTTTAAGGCCTAACCCGCCGACGAGAGCGTGGCCATCGATGGTGATGATCTGCTTATTTATCCCAGCCGGAGTTGCTACTAACGTCGGTATGGATTGCAAAATGGCGTCTGCTCCTCCGAGTTTTTCATAACTGCGGCCACTGACTAAAATCACGTCTGGTTGCATCTCAATTATCGCTTCCATCGACAGTGGTTTATAAGACGTCACTTGTTCAGCGGCTGGGTTAACCGCGCCAGCCAACTCAATAATGCTGTTTGGCGTGGTGTCACTGCCCGCCACGTTAGCTGCTCTTCCTTCGTGGATAAGAAGAAATAGCACCTTTTTCGGAGTCTTGTGGGTAGATTGATGGTGGATTAACGCCGCTATTGTGCTTTGAACTTGCTGTTTGAGCGCTTTAGCTTGAGGCTTTGCATCAGTGAGCGTCGCGATTTGGTCAATGCGTGCCAACAACCCCTGTGGTGTGGATTCATCATTCACCACCTCGACGTTAACGCCAGCGCCTTTAAGCTGTTGCAATGTGCTTTCTGGCCCCATTTCACTAGAACCAATCAATTGTGTTGGTGCTAAGGCTAATAATCCTTCTGCGGATAATTGGCGATGATAACCGATTTTTGGGAGAGCAAGATCGTTTGGAATTTCACTGGTGACATCGACCGCAACAAGTTTATTTTGTGCGCCTAACGCAACGAGGATTTCGGTCACCGCGCTGCCCGCACTGATAATCCGTTCTTGCGCGCAGAGCCAAGGTGAGAAGATGAAGAGCGTTATGGCAACAAGCCAATGAGAAAGAGAGTTGTGTGTCATCGTGTTGTACTCATGAAAATCATACGGTTTTTAAAAGCGCGTATGAATAGGCTATTGGGGATGATCGGTTAATAACTGCGTGGCAGCGATGCCATTGTCTTGCAAGAACGCCAGCAATTTAACCAACTGCTGCACTTCAGCGGTTTTGTCTGCGCCAATCACGATGGGGCGATCACTCGCTTTGCTTTGTTCTAACAACGCCAATGTGAAGTTATTCCAATCGATATACTGTTTGCCATCGATAGCCCAGTAAGGTTCGTGCGCCAGAAGATTCACTGTGATTGACTGCTTGTTCACTTCACTCACGGTGGGTGAGTCGGTTGTTGGCAGTGAAACGTCTAATGACTCAAATTTAACTGCGGCTGTAAGCAGTAAAAACACCATGACAATAAAAATGATATCCAACAATGGCGTTAAATCTGGCATTAATGAGGATGAGTTAGAGTGCGGTGTCTTAATCATGATGCATTAACCACATCATTGTCAGAGACGTCTTCATACTTAGCTACACGCTCTTGTTTGGTGGTGCAATCATGCTGTAAAGAAACACCTTCGAGCCATAAGTTGACATAATTTAGTGTGTGCTCAAGTTTTGCCATCACTCTGTCAGCCCATACGCCAAGCAATTGAGCGCCGGTAATTGCGGGAAGCGCGATCAGCAAACCTGCAGCCGTGGTTCGCATCGCAATGCCTAGGCCATCCGCAAGGTCGTTTGGCGTAATATTGCCAGAAGAGAGCGCCACCCCTTTGAACATTTCAATCAAACCTAACACAGTGCCAAGTAAGCCTAGCAGCGGGCTGATCACACCAATCAAAGATAAAATACGCAGTCCTGAATGCAGTTGATGACGCTTTTCTTGCAACCAAATGCCCGCCGCATCTTCACGTAATCCTTTAGAGAAATCGTGATGAGCAAGTAGCATGGCAACCCCTTTATAAAGCAATGGGCGCTTGCTGGAAAATTCACTGGCTAACGCCTCAATTTGCGCTGTATGGGTCGGTGATATTTGGTTGAGCGCACTACCGATCGCACCTTTTCCAACACCAAGGCTAAGCAGTACTTGGAAAAGCCGTTCAGTAATGATCATGGTCGCAAGTGCTGAGCAGACAAAAAGAGGCCAGGCCATCAGGCCAAGTTGTTGTTCTAGTTGAGTAAGTAGTTCCATTATCCTTCCAATTTAAAACGTACTGGGATTTGCACTCGGTGGGCTATTTTTTCACCGTTCACCACTTGAGGAGAGAATTTCCATTGTTTGATGGCATTAAGAGCCGATTCATCCAGCAGCGCCGCGCCCGACGAAGAGAGCAAAACCTGTTTGATTTGGCGGCCGTTTTCGTCTAACCACACCTCATACATAGCGACCCCTTCAATTCCTCGTTTTTGTGCAAGCCTTGGATAAACAGGAGGGGCTGGGCGAGTAACAAAAGACGGCGCATCGACTAATTTCGGTTGATTAGTTGCGCCGCTGCTGCTTGGGGCGGCGGCGGTTTTCGGTGTCGATTCAGCGCTATTTTCATTCTCTACAGAGGATGTCACAGCTTCCTTTACAGGAGTTTGCACTTGTGCTGATTTTGTCGGTATTTTAGGAGCCGGCTTGTCTTTTACCGGTTTTGACAGGCTCTTTTTCTGCACCACTTTTTGCGGCTCTTTTTTTGCTGGTTTGGGTTTGTTGGCTCTCTTTTCTGGAGGTGGGGTTTTTGTTGCTTGCTCTTGTACTACCTGAGCTTGAGGTTGAGCCACAAAGTTAATCGACACTGAGGTGGATTGATTTCCCGCAGGCATGGCAAACACTTTTGATTCGTCATCAACAAACAAGATCGCCGCGTGAATCGCGAGAGATAGACTGCCAGCGACAAGATATCTAGTGAAATTCACGTTGTACTCCATATAAAAACAAAGCGTTCAGAGAGAGGATTATTACTTATCATTCAAATAAGATCAATTATCAATTGCATTATCATTTGCATCAAATTATGATTTTACGAATTTAAAAGCTGGGTTAGAAATGCCTTGTTAGCACAGGGTTTTCCATCAACCACAATTAATCATAAACAATCTGAATTAATTCACCCTTGCCATAACTTTACTTACTAGATCGGGTTTTTAGTGGCGATTAATGTGATGTACTGAGCCAGCGTAAGGCGATTTAAAGCGAAGAACGAACTGGAAATGAATATGGATTTACTTGAACAGAAAGTGGCCTCTTTATTAGAGCAACAACCGACCTTATTGCCGGCAGCGATGGCGCAAGAGTTGAATGTGACTGAATTTGAAGTGGTGCAGGCATTGCCTAAAGAGATGGTTGCGATTGTTGATGGAGCTCAAGCTCAATCGCTGTTGGAATCATTAGCGGATTGGGGAATGGTCACAACGATTGTCCACTCTTTTGGCTCTATATTTGAAGTGAAAGCGCCTTTTCCAAAAGGGAAGTTGGCTCGTGGCTATTATAACTTGATGGGTAAAGAGGGCGAGTTACACGGCCACTTAAAGTTGGAATCCATCCAACACGTTGCTTTAGTCAGCAAGCCTTTTATGGGACGTGAAAGTCATTACTTTGGTTTCTTTAGTGAGCAAGGCGATAACATTTTTAAAATTTATCTAGGCCGAGATGAAAAGCGCGAACTGATTGCAGAGCAAGTCGCACGTTTTAGAGCATTACAACAAGACGTTCATTCCAACCAATAATATTGATATAACGATAAGCCCTGAACGCAGTGCGAAAGGGTCGAGGAGAAAGTCATGGATCAGCAGATCAAACAAGAGCGATTACAAGGACGATTGGAACCTGAAATCCAAGAGTTTCGTCAAGAACGTCGTACATTGCAATTGGCTACAGTGGACGCTGAAGGCCGTCCGAATGTGAGCTACGCGCCATTTGTACAAAACCAAGAAGGTTACTTTGTGCTGATTTCGCACATCGCTCGTCATGCGCGTAACTTGGAGGTGAACCCACACGTCTCCTTGATGATGATTGCAGACGAAGGCTCATCAAAACAGATTTTTGCACGTCAACGGCTGACGTTTGACGCCGTTGCGAGTGTCGTACCACGTGAAACGGCATTATGGCAGCAAGTCATTGGTCAAATGCAAGCTCGTTTTGGCGAGATCATTGACGGCTTAAGCCAGCTGCAAGACTTTGCTTTATTCCAATTGAAAGTAGAAAAAGGTCTTTATGTGAAAGGCTTTGGCCAGGCGTATCAAGTGTCTGGTGATGACATGGTTGATTTTGTGCACCTTGATGAAGGGCATAAGAAAATTTCCAACGCGTAATCTTAATCGCTCAAGATACATTGGACATTGGAAGAAAAGGCTAGTTATCTAGCCTTTTTTGATCGTGATTTACCGTTGTTACGAGTTAATGATTTATCTGTGACTTCGTGGGATCGTTAATCGAGTATGAGAAATGTAGATAAAACAAAGCCAAGCGTAGAGCTTGGCTTTGTGGCTTGGATGAGAGAACGTTAGAATTGATAATCTACATTTAAACCCCAGTTACGCCCAGGCTGTGATTTGCTATCGATGTTAAAGGTTTCGCCAGTAGCATCTCGGCCCGTGAGATCGCTATACAGCCAATATTTTTTATCGAGTGCATTGAATAGACCAGCGCGGATGGTTAGGTCTTGCATTGGTTTATAGTAGGCCGTTAAATCGATAAGTGTATAACCAGCGGTATCTGCATTTGTATTTGATTGCCAGTCCGTCTTACTTGCAACCATCTTAACATTAAGCAGTGCTCCGTATTGGTCGCGATCCAGCCCTAAGCCTACATTACTGGTTAGAGGCGCGACTGAATCTAAAGCATCACCTGTTTTCTTATCTTCTCCCTCTGCATAAGCAATGGCTAGACGGGTGTAAGTCCCTTGTGGGGCATTAAACGCTTTATCTAAATCAATTCGAGAGCTAAATTCCGCACCATAAATCGTGACTTCATCCAAGTTCTCTTTGGTAAAGATATCCTTGCCACCTTGTTTGCCTGTCTTTGACTGAGTAATAAAATCGGTGTACTCGTTATAGAAGGTGGTGATTTCAAAATTAGTTGAGTCATTTTGACCACGTAGCCCAAGTTCATAGGACAAACTTTTCTCTGCTTTAAGATCTGGATTCGCATCAATGATTGCCCCCTGATTATAGAAGTAGTAAAGGTCGTAAACAGTTGGTGCCTTGAATCCTTGGCTAATTTGACCAAATACCGCTAGGTTAGGATTGACGTGGAAAACAGAACCCAATCGAGCAGTGAATGCGCTGTCTTTATTGGCTTCATAAGACTGAGTGTAGCCAGCATCAACGCTGGGTGTCGCTTCAAAAGAATCGTATCGAAGACCAGCGGTTAATATTAAACGGTCTTGGATGAAGTAGGCTTGGTCTTGTAGGAATAGCCCCCATTGCACGATAGTCGCATCAGGAATGCCAGAGCTACCCGGGGTCGATGTACCTGCATCTAATTTATAGTCAGTATTATCGAGGTCGAAGTCGTTGTTGATGTAGCTGGCACCATAGGTAAATTCATGAAGGTTGCCATTGAGATCTACGGCTTTGGAGAGCTGTCCATCAAATTGAATCGATTGATCTGATGATTCCCGTTCACGTAACCGGCGGCCATTAGATGGCGTTGTGTCGTAGTTCTTAGCGAGAGCGCTAGAATCTTGGAAATTCAATGACCAATCTAAAGAGTCAGCAAGCAGGGTATTCATCAACCATTGATGCTCTATACCGACACGAAGACGCTCATTGGTATCTTGGTTGTAGTTATCGGTATAGGTAAAGCCGGGCATAATGGAATAACCGTTATAGTTTAGCTCGTCTTCATCATACCGTTTGTTATAATACTCGGCGGTTAGCCCAAGTCGATGGTTATCATTGGCTTGATAAAATGCTTTTGCCAACAGGTTGCCAAGTTTGGAGTCAGCCGGGTTTTGAGCGCCGCGATCAGGGCCTTCGATTTCTGAACCTGAGCCATGAGTTTGGGTCTCACTGCCATTGGCATAAGTTGCCATCAGTAAGGTTTCCAGTTTATCTTGACGCATTGCCCACGTTAATGTCGTTTTAAATTGCTCGTTGGCGGACGTATAACCAGACTTGATACCGAAGCGTTGCTCATTTTCTTCTGTGACGAGAACGTCTTCTGGATTTTTAGTGCGTAGCAATACCACACCACCTAAAGCGTCAGATCCATACAGTGTAGATGACGCACCTTTGTTCACTTCAATAGCTTGTAGAGTGTCAATCTCTATTGCGTTTGGATATTTTCGTTGCTCAGTTGCGCCAGGGTTATAAGGTACAGGTTGCTGTACACCATCAACCATCATTTTGACACGGCTTCCATCCATGCCGCGAATATTAAATCCTGCTATTCCAAAGCGGCCATTACCTTCCGCTTCAACACCTGGGGTGGAATTTAGAGCTTGCTGAATATTATCAGCCATTACTTCTGCAATCTCAGAAGAGGAGATACTTTCAATGGATGACGATACATCTTTTTTACTCTGCTCGGTTCGCGTTGCCGAAACAACAACCTCATCGAATCGAGAAACTTCTTCTGCGAGAGCTGCAGGGGAAAGCGCTAGTAATATGGAGGCTGATAGTAGTGTTTTAGTGTACATCTGAGTTATTACCTTATTCATCAATAACAGATTTAAGCTGTGCGCAATGATATTGGATCTAAATGGTAATTACTATCATTTGTATTTGTGTTTTGATGTGAAATATAAACAGAATTAGGAGTGTATGTTTTAAATATCAGTTAGTTAATATGTAAAACACTTGCTTTACTTAATTTTTCGATGACTAAAGTTGTGACTTTAATCACTTTCTGCTAGTTCAAACCTAGCCAAGCTGCACCACGGATGCCGCTGCTGTCACCATATTTCGCTTGGGTAAACACAATCTGTGCACTATCAGAAAAAACGTAGTTCGCTGTTGCCCGAGGTAGATCAACATACAGCGATGCTACGTTTGATAATCCTCCGCCAAGCACTATCACATCAGGATCCAACACATTGACGATGCAAGCAAAGCTGCGCGCCATTTGATCAATCAATTGTTGATAAAGCTTTGTTGCTTGTGGGTCTTGCTGCTGGTAGCGAGTGATTATTTCGGCTGCATTCCACTCTTGTTGACCAATCAACTGAGCACTCTTTGTTAAGCCAGAACCGGAGATAAAGAGTTCAATGCAGTTATCGCGTCCGCAATAACAGTGGCGAGTAGGCCCATCCCGTTCACTGGTAAAACTTGGCAGCGGATTGTGCCCCCACTCACCGCATACGGCGTTAGCACCGACCAATACCTGTTTGTTGATCACAATACCGCCACCGCAACCTGTGCCCAAAATCGCGCCAAAGACTACGTTGCCATCTTTGGCGGCTCCATCGACCGCTTCAGACAGCGCAAAGCAATTGGCATCATTGGCAATAACAACATTGCGTTGCAGGCGAGCGCACAGATCGGCTTTTAAATCTCGACCATTTAAAAAAGTGCAATTGGCATTTTTGATAAGCCCTGTCGCTGGGCTGATGGCTCCGGGAAGTCCAATCCCGATTTGGCAGTGAGTTTGCGTTTCGCTTTCGGCCATTGCAACCAGTTGACATAAGGTGCTTAGAAAAAGCTCGTACTCATGTGGGGTAGGGGTTCGGTGTTTAAAGAGGGTGTTTCCTGATTTATCCAGTACGCAAATTTCAATTTTGGTGCCACCAATGTCGAAACCTATCAGCATGATTTTTCCTTATTTTGGATGTTGAGTGTGAGTCCTGACTATGGAATATAGTCTAATAATCAACGTGTTTTGTCTTTGAACCGAACAAGATAACGTGAAGTGGTGAGATTTTTTCTTTTGATTGCTGAAAATTGTTATATTATAACATTTCTCAGCAAGTGATCTTTTTATTGAAAAGGGGAGTATCTATCCCCATAGTTAGGTCATCAATGGGTCAATTCGAATGCAAATCAATTCAGCATTGCAACAAGCAATTATTCAAGTGAGTGTAGATATGGCGGAAGTACGAGCCAGAGTGGATTTCAAAGTCGGTCTAAAAAGCAATATTGACGCCGAAATACTCTCTTTTAGAGGACTGAAAACAGACAAAGAACATGTTGCGGTCATTTTTAAATCCGCTGATGTTACTCAGGAAACTCCTTTAGTCCGTATGCATTCAGAGTGTTTAACGGGCGATGTTTTTCACTCATCACGCTGTGATTGTGGTGAACAATTAGAAGAAACCATTAATAAAATGGGCGAAGTTGGCGGCATTATCCTCTATTTGCGTCAAGAAGGTCGAGGCATTGGTCTGTACAACAAAATTGATGCCTATCGCTTACAAAGTGCGGGGATGAATACCTATGAAGCCAACAATCATCTTGGCTTTGGTGACGACTTGCGTGATTTCACTGAAGCGGCGCAGATGTTGAAAGCGTTAAATGTGACCAAGATTCGTTTAGTCACTAATAACCCTAAAAAAAGTCGTGAGCTGAAGGAGCATGGTATTGAAATTGTAGAGGTCGTGAATACCGCGGCACATATTAAGTCGGGTAATGAAAATTACCTCAAGGCCAAAGTTTCCCATGGCAAACACAACTTAAAACTATAATTCAGACTTATAGATGACAGCCAAAAACCTCATTTCGGTGAGGTTTTTGGCGTTTTTACCTTGCAAAAAAATGGATAATTTGTATTATCGGCGACTAAAAGTGCAAATGATAATAATTAGCACTACCATAAAATAACGCTCAAATCGCCTCAACAAGGATGCTCCCATGAAAGTTAACACGCTTCTTATTCAGTCAATTGCTGCCTCACTTGCCATCGCAAGTAGTGCGTCATTTGCGGCTACCGTCACTAAGGAGCAGGTGGTTGAACATTATGCCAATATTGCCCATGCCGTGTTTGCTGATTCGCTGACGACCGCTCAATCATTAGAAAAATCAATCGATCAGTTCTTGATGACTCCCTCGGCGGCTAAATTGGAAGAGGTGAAACAAGCGTGGTTAGCATCGCGAGTGCCTTACCAGCAGTCCGAAGTCTTCCGTTTTGGCAATGCCGTTGTTGACGATTGGGAAGGGCAACTCAATGCTTGGCCTCTTGATGAAGGGCTGATTGACTACGTCGCTACTGATTACCAATATGAACTGGGCAATGAAGGCGCCAGCGCTAACATCATTGCCAACCAAACGTTGAAAATTGGTGCGACAACGATTGATGTCTCCACTATCACACCAGAGCTGATTGCCAGCTTAAACGAAATCGGTGGCTCTGAAGCTAACGTCGCTTCAGGTTATCATGCCATTGAGTTTCTACTGTGGGGCCAAGATTTAAATGGCACCAATGCGGGAGCTGGTGCTCGTGCTTACACGGATTTTGTCGTGGGTAGCGAATGCACCAATAACCATTGTGATCGCCGTGCTCAATACTTAAAAGCGGCAGCTCAGCTGCTCGTGCAAGATTTGGCATGGATGGAAAAACAGTGGTCTGCGGATGAAAAAGCCAATTACCGTCACGAATTACTTGCGGAATCAGCAGACAATGGTTTGCGTAAGATGTTATTTGGTATGGGGTCTTTATCACTGGGCGAATTAGCGGGCGAGCGTATGAAAGTGGCGCTAGAAGCAAACTCAACTGAAGATGAGCACGATTGTTTCTCGGATAATACTCATAACTCTCATTATTATAATGAACAAGGTATTTACAACCTTTATACGGGTTCTTACCAGCGTCAAGACGGAAAGGTACTAACAGGCCCAAGCCTGAATGATTTAGTGGCACAAAAGGATGCACAAGCAGCCAAAGAGATTCAAAAGCAGTTTGACAGTGCGCGCGCTGAAGTCGGTAAATTAGTCACGTCGGCTGAAAAAGATAATCAGCATTTCGATCAATTGATCGCGGCTAACAATCCTCAAGGCAACGCGATAGTCAATGGAGCCATTATGGCTTTAGTGGCTCAAACCGCTTCGATAGAACGTACCGCTTCAGTGATTGGGATTGATAACCTTAATCCAGATACTGCAGACCACGAATTCTAATAATAAGATGAAAGATCCAAGGGCTCAGATGAGCCCTTTTCCACGTTTACACTGAATAAAGATGTTGAGAAAAGCCCAATGAGATCGTTTTTTACCGTCGCGCTCCTAGCCTTGCTTACCAACCCCGTTTATGCCGATGAGGTGAAATCGGGTGGCAAAACCAGTACAACCAAAGCTGGGCCGAATGCTTACTCGCTTCCTGCGGCCAATTTGCCGATGAGCAAACGGCTCGATTTTAGCGTGGGAAACAGTTTCTTTCGTAACCCTTGGGTGCCAGCGCCATCATCTACCGATGCAAGAGATGGTTTAGGGCCGCTTTTTAACACCAATGGTTGCCAAAATTGTCACATCAAAGATGGTCGCGGCCATCCGCCAGAAAAAAATGACACGCATGCCGTTTCGATGTTGGTTCGCCTGAGTATTCCAGCGGTTACGGATGGACAAAAAGCGATCTACGCCAAAGAAGGGGGGATCCCCGAACCCGTTTATGGTGGACAGTTACAAGATTTCGCTTTGCCCGATCAAAAAGCAGAAGGGCAAATCCACATCACTTATCAAGAGATTGCGGTTGCTTTTACGGATGGCCACCAAGTGATGTTACGCAAACCCAATTTAAAAATTACTGAACTTGGTTATGGCGATATGCATCCTGACACTCAGTTTTCGGCGCGTGTCGCTCCGCCAATGATTGGCCTTGGCCTGCTTGAAAGCATCGCGGATGCCAGCTTATTAGCAATGGCAGACCCTGAAGATAGTGATGGCGATGGTATCTCTGGCAAAGTGAACCGTGTTTGGGATGTAGAAAAAAAAGATTTTGCCATCGGGCGTTTTGGTTGGAAAGCCGGGCAGCCTAGTTTAATGCAGCAGAATGCCGCGGCGTTCAACGGCGATTTAGGATTGACCAGCCGTTTATTCCCAAAAGAGAACTGCACCGAGAAGCAAACACTCTGTCAAACCTTACCTAACGGCGGCAACCCTGAGGTCAGTGACAACATTCTTGATTTTGTCGAATTCTATTCTCAGCATTTAGCCGTTCCAGTGCGTCGCAATGTCGACGATCCACAAGTGAAGCTGGGTCAATCATTGTTCAAACAAGTTGGCTGTGAGAGTTGCCACCGCGCTGACCTTAAAACGGTAAAAAGAATGGATCGCCCAGCCTTGTCAGAGCAAGAAATTCATCCTTACAGTGATTTACTACTGCATGATATGGGCGAAGGGTTAGCCGATAATCGTCCAGAAGCCTTAGCTAATGGACAAGAGTGGCGTACCCCGCCTTTGTGGGGGATCGGCTATACGCAAGAGGTAAGCGGCCATACTTATTTTTTACATGATGGCCGAGCACGTAATCTCATGGAAGCGGTACTTTGGCATGGTGGTGAAGCGCAAAGTGCCAAAGAGAAAGTACGTCAATTCAATGCCAGCGAACGCAACGCGTTGATCGCTTTTCTTAATTCTTTATAGGGTGCGAGCATGAAATTTCCTCTGTTATTTTCGATAGCAGTTACCAGCGTACTTTCGGCTTGCCAACCCACGCCGAAATCAGCGCTTGAGCCGCAAAAGACCAATCATGTTAGCCAAGGTGTTTATGAGGTTGAATTTGCTGCGGCGCAGCGTTTTGCTCAACAATCGCACCAGCTTGCTCAATTATTTGATCAGCAATGTCAGCTGGGCGATGTTGCATTGCCCTTGCTGAAAGAACAGTGGCAGCAAACTATTGGGGCGTGGATGTTTTTACAAGGGCAAGAGAGAGGGCCAGCTAAAGCACTAGAGCAAAGTTGGAACGTACAATTTTGGCCAGATAAAAAAGACACTACCGGGCGAAAAATGAGCCTGTTAGCGAGCAGTGGCAAGCACTGGAGTGAGGAGCAGATTGCAAACCAGAGTGTCACAGTGCAGGGGATTGGCGCATTGGAATGGTTACTCTACGATGCTCAATCGCCGCTTCTGAAAAACCAGCAATTAGAAACGGGCTGTATGATTGGACAAGCGATCAGCGCGAATTTGGCGACGAAATCTCATTTGATTGCTGAGCAATGGCAACAGAATCCATGGTTGATGCTGGATCTGAGCGCTTGGCAAGCCGAATACATTGCGCTGCTCTCCAACCAGCTTGATTACAGCATGAAAAAACTGAGCCGCCCCTTAGCCAATATCGGCCAGCCACGCCCTTATTTTTCAGAATCGTGGCGCGCCAAAGTCTCTTTGAATAACCTGCAAAAGAATGTGCAAGCGATGCAAGCACTCTATTTAGCAAAAAACGGTTTAGATCAGATGTTGCGGGAAAGAGATCAAGTCGCTATGGCCGAGCGCGTAAAAGCACATTTATCCTCGATGTTGGAAACGTGGCCGCAAACAGCCAGCTTATTTGATTTATTGCAAACGAAAGCAGGCTATCGTGAAGTGCTTGCGCTCTATAACAAGTTCCAACAACTCAATTATTTACTGCATGATGAAGTTGCGGTAGAGCTAGGCGTAGTGATAGGGTTTAATGCAACCGATGGTGACTGATCTAACAAGACGTACGCTGCTGAAAGCGGCGTTATTGAGCACATCAGCGCCTCTGCTGCCACTGGGGTGCGCCACTACGCGCCGTGGCCCACAACCCGCTTTGATTGGTTGCGCTATTCATAAAGGCTCGCAGTTTCGCGCCGTTGTAGCCGACGCCCAAGGTCAAGCGATTCACCAATTACCTTTGCCTGCAAGGGGACACGGTGTTGCTATTCATCCCACCTTGACGCATGCGGTCGCTTTTGCCCGTCGTCCCGGTGAGTTTTTGATGGTGTTTAACTATCAAAATGGAGAACTCATCAAATTGCAACTGGCGCAACCCACGCGACATTTTTATGGGCACGGCGTTTACTCAAATGATGGTGCGTGGCTTTATGCAACTGAAGGCGAGAAAGCGACAAGTCGCGGCATTATTGGTGTGTATGATGTGCAGCACAGTTACCAAAAAGTGGCTGAGTTCAGTGGTTTTGGTATTGGCCCTCACGAAGTCATTGTGATGCCAGGTGGCAGGCTCGCGATTGGGGTGGGTGGGGTGCATACCTTCGGCCGCGAGCCACTCAACGTAGAGAGCATGATGCCAAGCTTGACCTACCTTTCTCATCAAGGAGAAGTGCTTGAGCAACGGATATTGAACGACCACCACTTGAGCATCCGCCATCTTGCTCATGATGGTGCAGATACTGTGCTGTGTGGCCAACAATACCGAGGTCAGCCGGAAGAGTACCCACCTTTGGTAGCGCTACATCACCAAGGTGGCGAACTAATTCCGCTCTTTGCAGAGCCTGAACAATGGGCAAGATTCAACCATTACATTGCCAGTGTTGCGGCGACCGACCAATGGATTTTAGCGACTTCTCCACGAGGTAACTGTTACGGGATTTGGTCAAAAGAGACACTGCAACTGGTTGAGTTGGCCTCTTTGCCGGATGCTTCTGGCGTGGTAGTGCAAGATCAGCACTTCCAAGTCAGCTCAGGAGCTGGCTTGGTCGTTAATTCACCCTATCCTCAACCTGAAATGCGCACGCGTAGTAATGTCCAATGGGACAATCACTGGTCTGCCATTAATTACTCTCGCCAAAAAAGCTGAGTAAGCGAACTAAATTTGTTTAATGATAATTCTCATTGCATGAGAGTTTATGAATATATTGTTGATATCGACAACAACGTTTAGCAGATAGCCGTTTCTTTTGCCATACTGAAACGTGAATCAGCGTTGTTGGATAGATCGGAATGAGTAAAAGCATCCTATTTGCTTTATTATTGATTTTTAGTAGCTTTTCTCTTTACTCTGCCGAGAAGGTACAGCTTTTTGCTGTCTCGCAAGAGAATGCCTCGTTGCAATCTTTTATCCAATATCCGCATTTAGTCGAACGAATTTACCAAGAGAATGAGAATCGGCGCATTTGGCAAGATGAGCAGATTGTTCGTCAATTTGAACATCAATTGGAAGTGATTCGCCGAGCGGGGTTTAGCCCTTTATTTTCACGCCAGTTAGCGCAAATGAAAGCGTACCGGAATCAGCAAGCGTTCAACGAATACGATCTGCTGGCGACCGATACTTTACTTTTGTATTTGAGTTACGCCGAGCAAGCTCCCAAAGTCGGTATGGCTTGGTTCTTTGAACGTAAGCTCAACTCTGCCATTGCTCCACCAAGCCAAGAAGCCTTGTTCGCCCTTCATGTTGCGGTGGAAGTTAACAGTATCGGAGATCTGCTCAATGGCTATGCGCCCAACAACGCGGCTTATGATCAACTGCTACACGCCTATGATTTTCTGCTCAGTACTGAAAATGCAGCGCTCTCGTTGTACACCCAAAAAGGGTTAAAAAAACCTGGCGATAAGCTCTCACAACGTAGTGTGCTTATTGCCCGCTTATCATTAGTTAATATCGATGTTAGCACAGTGCGTGACGACGTAACTTGGTATGACAACAGCTTGGTCAAACCTGTGAAAGAGTTTCAAGCGATGCACGGTTTAAAAGCTGACGGCATGATTGGCCCCGAGACCTTAAAGTGGTTAAATTTGTCTTTGCAGGCACGCCTGTCTATGTTGGCATTAAATGCAGAGCGAACTCGTTTGTGGCCAGAATCAAAAGAGACACAGATCGTAGTCAACGTTCCCAGTTTTGATATGCGCTACTGGTATTTAGGTAAAGAAGTCTTTCAGTCTAAAGTGGTGGTGGGCCGAGTTTCACGCAAAACGCCACTCATGAGCACTAAATTAGATTCTTTGATCCTAAACCCGACGTGGAATGTGCCACACAAAATCATGGTTGAAGATATTCTGCCGATGGTAAAAAAAGATCAAAACTATTTGCGTCAACACAATATTGATATTGTTTCGAGCTGGCGCTCGAACGATCAAATTGACCCAAGCAACATCAACTGGTCTGCAGTGAATCCGGCCTCTTTTCCCTACCGAATGCGTCAGCAAGCCGGGCAAGATAATGCATTAGGTCTGTATAAATTTAATACGCCCAATCGTAGAGCGATTTACCTACATGATACGCCGAGTAAATACCTATTCAATAATACGTCGCGAGCCTTTAGTTCGGGTTGTATTCGAGTACAAAATGCCGATAAGTTTGCTTCGATGATATTAGAAACCCAAGGTATTAATGGTGATAAATTAACGGGTAAAGAAGGGCCTGCGAATGGCACGATCCCATTAAAGCAGCGCATCCCCGTACACATCATCTATCAAACCGTTTGGTATGAAGGTGGGGAACTGCACTACCGAGATGATATCTATCGTTATGATGCATTCAGCACCAGTAATGGGTGAATGGATACCGCTAAAACAGTGGTCACCTAAGTAAGCAGGGATGCGTCTCTCAATTTACCAAAAAATGACTTAATAAAGATCTCTTTTATGTTCAAAGAGTAACGATGCTGTAGCTCTCTCTTGAGCATTTCGAGCACAATTTATGCATTTGATCTTCACAATGGAGTCCGGTAGTGTCCGGGCTTGTTGAAAATAAATTCAGTTGTGAAGGTATCCAACCTTGTTAGTTTCTCGTCGTCATTTTATAAAATTGGCTGGTAGTGGTGTAGTTGTAGCGGCGTGTGCTCCCCAGATAGTATTGGCATCGTACCCTGAAACCTCTCGCATACTCGCGATGAATAATTTACATACCGGTGAAACACTTGAAACCTGTTATTTCAACGGTGTTCGCTATGTTCGATCTGAGCTTGATCGGCTCAACCATATTTGCCGTGATTTCCGCCGCAACGAAGTCCATCCAATGGACAAAAATCTATTTGACCAAATATCGAAAATTCAATCTCTACTTGGCACTCAAGCGGAAGTACAAATCATCTCTGGTTATCGATCTCCTGCCACCAATGAAAGGTTGCGCACTCACTCCTCTGGGGTTGCTAAGAAAAGTTTCCATATGCTAGGCCAAGCAATTGATTTTCGGTTAGATGGTATTCAGTTGAGTCAAGTACGCGAAGCGGCGATCGAATTGGGCGCTGGCGGTGTTGGTTATTATCCTAGCAGTGATTTTGTGCACATTGATACTGGGCCTGTACGTCATTGGTCATAAGGCTGTTCGTGACTTGTCAAATGAAAGTGTCAATGTCATAGTTCGGCCAACTGCGAATTCGAACAAGGTTTTAGTATGTCGTTAAAGTATCAAGTGGTGCCCGTGACTTCCTTCTCTCAAAACTGCTCTATCGTTTGGTGTGATGACACCATGGAAGGGATCGTGGTTGACCCTGGCGGTGATGTGAAACAGCTCGTGATGTTAATCAATGAACTCGGGGTAAAAGTGGTCAGTTTGGTTCTTACTCATGGTCATTTAGATCATGTCGGTGGAACCGAACCGCTGGCGCAGCAATTGGGCGGCGTCGATATTATTGGACCACACAAAGCGGACAACTTCTGGCTACAAGGCCTCGAAGGTCAAAGCAAAATGTTTGGTTTTCCACTGACGGAAGCCTTTGAACCTACCCAATGGCTTAATGACGGTGATGAAGTGAAGTTTGGCCTTCAAACTCTACAAGTATTACACACGCCCGGCCACACGCCCGGCCACGTAGTGCTGTTTAGCCAGCAGGCGAAATTGGCGTTTGTTGGTGATGTATTGTTTAACGGTAGTATCGGCCGTACGGATTTCCCGCAAGGTGATTTCAATACCCTTATTCACTCGATCAAAACTAAGCTATGGCCACTTGGCAACGATGTGACGTTTGTGCCCGGCCATGGTCCGCAATCGACTTTTGGCCGTGAACGTGCCAATAACCCTTATGTCGCAGATGAAATGCCCCTGTATTGATCTTGATTAGGCTCAGAGTGTTCCTTCTGCGCTCATTAAACCATGTCTTAGTCTGGTTCGGCCGCCGCGAGGTAGCGCCGAATCAGCCCCACAAACGCTTCGGCGTCACGATCCAGATCGTGCGCTGAGATAAAAATATCATAATCAAAAAATTGCCGTTGATAGCGCATCCGATTGGCTAACATTGCCATAAGGCCATGATAGTAATTACCGTTTGGCGCAGTGTAAGGTGCGCTGTCGAGTACCAAATCTTCAAATTGAGTCTCTTTGCGCTGTTGTTTTGCTCCTAAGTAGAGCAGCGCGCGCTGGCTGAGCAAGATCTCACTAGCGATTCTGGGACACACACTCTCAAGGTAAGGTGAATAATCCTTCAGTTTGATCCCAATCCAAGGCAAAGGTTGGTGCCAACCATGATATTCATAACTGCATACCCCAATGCGGCTGATATTGTTCCATTTTACGACCCAACCTCCTTTAAAGAGATGCTGCTGAAAATGGGTAGCGGTTAGGGTGTAGCTAACTTTTCCTTTCAAAATCAAAAGATAGAAGGTGATTAGAGTCACTGCCAGTGCACTTACTAACAGCAGCGCATGAATAATGTTGGATGAGAACATGACAATGCAAATTGAAGCGATGATACAAGTCGTATTGATCCATTTAACCACAGGTGATTGCAGAGAAAAGCGCGTATTAGACAAATGTTGGGTGTGCATAAAACAGTGAAACTCCTTCGAGCTACAGCATCGTTGTTGGCTGTTGAGACCTGTATAAATTGTAGTCAGTTACCGCATCAAAATGCGTTTTTGCCCCTCAATCTGTGTTATGCCCTACAAATCGAGGACGATTTTTGATATAAAACGCGCTTCAAATTTTCACCACTGCTTGAAACGCAGTGAAATGGAGAAATATTCGATGAGACTTGCTCATAAGCGTAAGGTGCAGGCAAAATTGCAAAAGCGTATTAAAGCGACTGTTGCAAACTTGATCGCCTCTCAATCAGCAAAGCCTGTAACAGCGCAATCGACCGTAGCAAAAACCGCTGCAACAAAAGTAGTTGTGGAGAAAGCTGCGGCGAACTCTAAAAAAGTGGATGTCGCGTTAACGCCAAAACAGCAACAGGTTTTAGATATCGTCGCTAACCACGCAGAAGGTATGAATCCTAAATCGATCGGCTTAAGTGCTGGTCAAGAAGATGCGAAAGCCGCTGCTTGGGCCGCTGGCGCACTCAAGAAACTAGTAGAAGAAAATCTGGTAGTGAAAGAGCAGTTAGCAGGCAACAAAGTTATCTATAAAGCCATTTAATCTGCTGTTCGTTGTGAATGAATTAGCCTCGGTAGCCCCGAGGCTTTTTTACGATCAAATTTTAAAATGCAATCAAAGCTACTCTTCTTTGGTAATAGAGCCAATTTCGAGCATCGGTGCGACATCAATGTTTTCAGCATTCATCATAGAAGATAAACGTTGTACTGATGAGAGCAACAAGCTTTGCTCCCACTCTTGAAGCTGCCTAAATTGTTCGACAAAGCTTTCTTGCAATGGTTGCGGTGCCTTTTCTAGCAGCTTCTTACCTTCGACCGTTAAATGGGCGTGCACTTTTCGTTTATCGGTATTGCTGCGAATTCGCTGTACGTATCCGTTGCGCTCTAATCTATCCAAAATGGTGGTGGCAGTGGCCTGGCTCATGTTCGTATGATCCGACAATGTGCGGATAGTCACCTCACCAAGGGTTTGAATTGAGCGCATTAAAATAAGCTGGGGACCAGTAAGCCCAGCGTCTCTATTAAGTTTTTTAGAGTGCAGATCAATTGCGCGAATAATTTGTCGAATTGAGATCAAAACTTCTTCATGTTTTTCCAAACTCATTGTCCCAAAAAGAAAGTTATTAATAAGCGGGGACCATAGCGCAGTTCTTTTCACTTGAAAAGTAGCATTCGACCTCTTTTGTTTTGGTCTAAGATGATGAGTGTATAAACTGAGATGTAAAATGATTAGTGCTCGAATGTTTTTGTTTTCGATTTTTACCCTAAATTGGTTGAAGTTTAACCTTTAAGGCTTATTTTTTGCCTTTCATGGCATTTCATGTTGCTTTTTAGTGGATTTTTTCTGTGATTTTGGTAGGGTATTCAGCATATTGAAAAATAAATTGCTATGAGTACGAAGTTATTTTTGGTTTTTGTCTTAAAATTGTTTCGTTCTCATGGTTATTAATCTCAACTGAAAAATCATGTCTAGATTTCTAGAGAGGTAAAATGACAAAAGGTATTGATAAGTACAGTATCGACAGTACTGACTACACTGTCGGGCAAGATAACGTGCAAAAGTGGGGGTTTGATGTTCATAACCCAGTGTTTGGCTTTAGCGCCGGATTTATTGCGCTATTTTTAGTCGCCGCTTTAGTCGTTGATCCTGAGGTTGCGAAGAGCGTGCTTGATGGCGTTAAATGGAAAATTATTGGTACTTTTGACTGGCTGTTTATTTGGTCGGGTAATCTTTTTGTGCTGTTTTGCTTAGGCTTGATTGTTTCTCCCTTTGGTAAAATACGTTTAGGTGGCCAAGAGGCGACAGCAGACTACTCTTTTATTTCTTGGCTCTCTATGCTGTTTGCCGCAGGGATGGGTATTGGTCTCATGTTCTGGAGTGTCGCTGAACCTGTGGCGTATTTTACCGATTGGTATGAGACGCCCTTAGGTGTTGCAGCCAACACACCCGAAGCGGCTAAACTAGCATTAGGTGCAACCATGTACCATTGGGGTCTACACCCTTGGGCCATTTACGGTGTGGTAGCGCTTTCCCTTGCGTTCTTTACTTACAACAAAGGGCTTCCGCTTTCTATTCGCTCTATTTTTTACCCGTTGCTTGGCGATCGTGCTTGGGGCTGGGCAGGGCATATCATTGATATTCTGGCTGTATTAGCAACATTATTTGGCTTAGCAACGTCATTAGGGCTGGGTGCGCAACAAGCGGCTAGTGGTATCCATCATGTGTTTGGCATTGATGCCGGAATGGGCTTACAAATTGTCGTGATTACCGTCGTTACTTTATTAGCGGTGGTCTCCGTGGTGCGTGGTATTGATGGTGGTGTCAAAGTCATCAGTAACATCAATATGATCGTTGCGTTCTTGCTGCTGATTTTGGTTGCACTGATTGGCTATACCGTAACCTTTTCATCCATTCCAACCACATTAATGGCGTATATTGAAAATATCATCCCACTCAGTAACCCGCACGGTCGAACTGATGAGGCTTGGTTCCAAGGTTGGACAGTGTTCTATTGGGCTTGGTGGATTTCATGGTCACCATTTGTTGGAATGTTCATTGCGCGAGTATCAAAAGGCCGTACTATCCGTGAGTTCCTTACCGCCGTATTATTAGTACCTACTGCTGTTACTTTGATTTGGATGTCTGTATTTGGTGGTTTGGCGATTGATCAAGTCATCAACAATGTTGGCCAATTAGGCGCGAATGGTTTGACCGAAGTGCCACTGGCGATGTTCCAAATGTTTGATGCGCTGCCTTATGGCACCTTACTTTCAGTGATTGCGGTTGTGTTAGTGTTGGTATTTTTTATCACCTCATCAGATTCAGGGTCACTGGTTATTGATAGTATTACTGCTGGAGGCAAAGTGGATGCCCCTGTCCTACAGCGTATTTTCTGGGCGTTGATGGAAGGCGCTATCGCCGTAGCCTTGTTATGGATTGGTGGCACCAATGCTATTGAAGCGTTGCAGGCTGCTGCAATATCAACGGCGCTGCCATTTACCATCGTCTTACTATTGATGTGTGTGAGCCTACTGTTAGGTATGCGAACCGAATTATCTAAGCACTAATTCAGATACACCCAAGGCTGCTTTAAGTGGGAAGGGTATGGACGTTCAATCATCAAGGCGACTTTTAGTCGCCTTTTTTGATGTTTTTTTGACGATCGTCATTAGATTGTTTGACTAAAATACTAAGAAAAGCAAATGGTTATCTTGTGTCAGAATTCGACATATATTTCGTGCATCTTGTATTAAATCTGGTTAATATTCGCCTCCGTTCCTGTATCTAACATTCTGCAAACCAATGAAATTAACCTTAAAGCAAAAGCTAATCGGTGCCAGTCTTTCTGCCGTCGTCGTTATGGCGAGCGCGTTGACTTGGCTAGCCGCTGATCAACTCTTTGAACAAACTCGAAATGGCGTATATTCGCGGGCAGAAAGCTTGTCAGCTGCCGCTGCGAAAGGCATTTCGGACTGGATTGTGGTCCGTAAAGAGATCTCAACTGCTTTTAATGACTACACCGCTCAAGATGATGTCGTCCCTTTCTTACAGCAAGCTCGCAAAGCGGGTGGCTTTGATGATATTTTCTTTGGTACACCGCAAGGTGAGATGTATCGTTCACACCCTGAGCGTAACCGTGCTGACTATGATCCTCGCCAACGCCCTTGGTATAAAGATGCCGTTTCAGCGAATAAACAAATTATCACCCCCGCTTATAAAGACGCGATCACCAATGCACTGTTGGTGACAATTGCAGAGCCTGTGCGTCGCAATGGGCAATTTGTCGGCGTCGTTGGTGCCGATGTGTTAATCGATCAGCTCATCCAAGATGTCATCAGTTTAGATGCGGGCAAAAACGCCTACGCGATGTTAATTGATGCGCAAGATGGAACCTTTTTAGCGCATCCAGATAAAAATTTCTTATTAAAACCAGTGTCGTCATTGTCGAAGACGTTGACGATGAACATGATAGAGCAAGCAGTGGCTTCAGGTACCGTTGAAGACGCGTCATTACAAGGTGTTGATAAGCTATTTTACTTCGTCAAAGTGCCGCAAACCGATTGGATTTTCGCTATCCAAATGGATCGTGCAACGGAAGAAGCAGCGCATACATCCTTGCTCATTGACCTAATTGTGACTGCACTTGTGATTACTATTGCTGTGATTGTAATCGTCTCTTGGTTAGTGAGCTTTTTGTTTAGAGATCTTAGCCGAGTATCCAAAGCCTTAGAGGAAATTGCTTCCGGAGACGGTGATTTAACTCAACGTCTTGAACCAAGAAGCGATGATGAAGTTGGGCAATTAGCACAAAACTTCAATACCTTTGTCGGTAACATGCACACTATGGTTTCTAAACTCAGCTTTGTTTCTGCTGCGTTGTCTGAACAGTCAAAACAGACGGCCGCTCAAGCCAAAGAGCGTAGTGCGCGTATCCGTTTACAACAAGATGAAATTAATATGGTGGCTACGGCCATCAATGAAATGGCCGCAGCTACACAAGAGATTGCCGGTAACGCGGATCATACAGCTCAAAACTCTGGCGAAGCGGTAACGGCTTGCGTACATGGTTCGAATCAAGTTTCACAAACACAAGGTTCGATTCAAAATCTGGCTCAAGAAGTTCAAGTGGCCACTGATGTTATCCTTGAGCTGGAAGCACACGGTAAACATATCAATACGATTCTGGCGACTATTCAAAACATAGCAGAGCAAACTAACCTGCTAGCATTGAATGCGGCGATTGAAGCTGCACGTGCTGGTGAGCAAGGTCGTGGCTTTGCCGTGGTTGCCGATGAAGTTCGTGTGCTTAGCCAACGTACACATGCTTCGACAAAAGAAATTCAGCAGATGATCGAAACGTTGCAATCAACGACGGGTAAAGCGGTTGGCATTATGGGTGATAGCCGTATGCTTGCTGGAACCAGCGTAGATGATGCGAACGCCGCTGCAGCAAGTTTGATGCAAATTCATAATTCAGTTGAGCGCATCAGTGACATGGCGACGCAAATTGCCTCGGCCGCTGAAGAGCAAGCTTCTGTGACGTCGGAAATTACTCGCAACACGGAAGGGATCCGCGATGTGTCTAACGATCTTGCACAAGAAGCGCATGAAGCAGCAGCACAAGCATCACAACTTTCTGAGCTTTCGCATCAGTTAGAAAATGAAATTCGTCGCTTTAAGCTGTAAGTTCTAAGCGTAAAAGCCGAGATGTGATTAAAAAAGAGGAACCTAACATGGGTTCCTCTTTTTTTGCTCGTGTCGATCACGGTACTAAACCTTGAAAGAATCCCTTGAAAGGATAATCAAAAAGTTTATAGCCACAACGTTCGGACACTTTGCTGCCGATCAAAATGATGAGCGATTTGTGCTTGGAATAATTCCGCGGTGGCAATAGCATCAACTAAAGCGTGGTGTGGAGTATACGCTGGTAGCCCATAACGCGCCCGCGCTTGCCCTAAACGCACTGATTGTGGTTTTTGCCCTTTTAACTGGTTCCATAAACCTCCATGCAACCGTTGTTGAATTTCCGTCTCCAATTGCAAAGTATCGATCACAGGGAACTCAATACCTTCACCCAATCGCACTTTTAATGCTTGATTGAGAAAGCTACGTTCAATATGACGGTAATGAACCACAACAATTTTTCCAGATAAGGCCTTCAGTATCGACTCCTGCACTTCTGCCAAATCTGGCGCATCTAAAATATCGTTGTGTGTGATGCCATGGATAACCACCGAATCCTCTTTTAACGCTTGGCGCGGCCGAACTATCCAATGTTTAGAGCGGTTGAGATAGATACGGTTTAAGGTAAAAGGCACCAAGCCAATGGTGATAATGTCATCATGCTGCGCACTTAAACCCGTTGTTTCCAAATCTAAAGCGACAAACTCTATTTCATCGATTGGCGTGCTACCCTTAGCAATCGGCCTTGAATAAAAATCTTTGAGTAACGGATGGTTAACCAACGACTGCTTATTGGCATATTTTGCTACCCAATCGATGCTCGGTTTTTGAAACCATTGTTTAATCATCACTCTCACTTAAAGTTATTGCTGGCTTGATAACGGAATTTCAAGAAATTTTGCGCATTGCTTAGGATTTGAAACGCATCTTTTAAGTTACGTCTTTCAAAATCAGATAGGTTTTCTGGCTCGATATTGTTATCTGGCTCTATTTCTTGTTCAACGTCAGCCGCTTGGTGGCGAATGCGTACCATCGCGATAAACTCCATTGCGTCACGCAGATCTTGCGCCCGTCCTTTGGGTAGAATTCCGGCTTCAATGATGTCATCTAAACGTTCAAACGAGTTGGTAGAACGTGAACCGACAGCCAATGCATGCACACGGATTAAATCCGCTAACGGTGCAGTGCCGCGACGTTTTAAATTGATGGTGTTATTGTGTCGTCCATCTTTTTCCATCACAAAGTCTTTGAAAAACCCCAATGGTGGCGTGCGGTTCAGTGCATTTCGTGCAAGGCATGCAAGAAATCGATTATTTTTGCGTGCTCGCCGTACAATAAACCCATTCAGTTGTTCTGCCCATTTGGTCCTGCCACACACTCCGTATAAGTCAAAAAAGATGGATGCATTCAATAGCGCTTTAGGGTTAGGGTCATCTATCCAATCGGCAAAGCAGGCTTCCCATTCTTTACGAGTCATACGCCACATCGGGTTGCTGGCCATAATGTCCCCCGTACAGTAGCTGTAACCGCATTGATCTAAGCTGTCGCAGACAAATTTGGCGAACGCTTCGAAATAAGCACCATGTTGTGTTTCTTCATAGCTATCGTCCAAAATTAAAGCGTTATCTTGGTCCGTGACAATTAACTGTTCGTCACGGCCCATAGAACCCAAGGCTAAAAAGCAGTATGGAATAGGCGGTGAGCCTAGTAATTCTTCGGCAAGTTCAATGATTCTTTGTTTAAAGCTACGGCCAATCACTGACATCGCCGTGCCGATCATGTGTGAGTTCGCATCTTCATTGACTAAACGAACAAAACTGTCTTTGACTTGGTGCGACAGTGTGGCTAACTCTTCAACGCTTTGTTGCTGGAAGATGCGACTGACGAGCAGCAATGAGTTTTGTGATTCGTAGCGAACAATGTCGGTCGCTTCAATGATACCGATCGGCTTTTTTTCTTTGAGTATAGGAAGATGATGAACATTGTACCGAAGCATTTTCAGCATGGCCTCATAGACATAAGCATTATGATCTAATGAGATAACCTCCGTTGTCATCACTTCCGTGACGAGGTGATTAGGATCGATGCCAACGGCTAATACACGCGTGCAGAGATCTCGGTCAGTCAGGATGCCGATTACCGGGCTGTTATCGTCGTCACTCTCTTGCAAAATATCAGGGTCAATCACCAGCAGCGAAGAGATACTCTCTTCCGCCATCTTGATCGCCGCATGTTGAATGGTTTCTGTTTTGTAAACGAAAGGGGCTTCTCGGCTGAGTAAGGTTCGCACTTTCGAGGTGGTGAGATCATTCTGTTCTGTTTTACTCAGTACGGCTTGGCGAAGGCGTGCGTTATCTTGCACTTCAACGAAATCAGCAAAGGAATCATAGTTGTCATATAAATCCTGAAACCTTGCCTCTGGAATACAATAAACCAGCGTATCTTCAATCGCTGTGACCGGAAAACGAACACGGTTATTGGTCAATAGCCCCATTTGACCAAATAAACCGCCTTCGGTTAGGCGGTTGTATAATTCGCCTTTGCGACGGTACACCTCGACGACGCCGCTGCGGATCAAATACAAGTCCTGGATATGATCACCAAAATGAATGATGGGTGTACCTTGTCGAAAATAGGAGATTTCTACGCTCTGCGTCACTTCGATCAGTGTTTCTTCAGGTAGTTCATTGAACGGTGGATACTGAGCAAGGAAGTTCTTGATTTCAATTAATTCTGCTTCCATGGAGGCTTCCTTGTGTTTCGGAGTTCATATTGTGGGATTCTGACGTCGTGAGCCAGCTAAACGATGTAACTTGTCAAAGGGATCCGGTTAGATCGGTGGCATTGGACATAGGATTCAGAGAGTTATAGTACATGAAAAGAACGTGCTTTGCAGGCAAGAGGGGAAAGTGTACGCGCTTCGATGTGAATCAAGTGCCATTTCAGTGAATTGAAGATAAAAAAATAGCCGACAAGTGGCGGCTATTGTTGTCTATTTCTTATCATTATCGATTATAGAACCGCTGCAATACCTTTGCACAGTGGGCCCATATTCGATTTCGTCATGCCTGCCACACTGATACGGCCGGAACCGACGATGTAAATTGCTAATTCATCTTTCAGACGAGCAACTTGTTCCTTGTTCAAACCAGAAAAAGAGAACATGCCATTTTGACGTTCAATAAAGCTAAAATCAGCCTTCACACCTTCGGCTTTTAGGGTGGTAACAAACAGCTCACGCATCTCTTGAATACGTTCACGCATTTCTGTCACTTCGTTTTCCCATTCCGCGCGCAGTTCGGCGTTGTTGAGGATATAAGTAACGACCGCAGCACCGTGCGCTGGTGGGTTTGAATAAATAGAACGAATGATCGCTTTGATTTGTGAGAAAGCTGTTTCAGCGACATCTGTTGAGCCAGCAACGATAGTAAACGCACCCACGCGCTCATTGTACAAACCGAAGTTTTTAGAGAATGAGCTCGCCACTAAGATCTCTTTATTGTATTTCGCAAAAGTACGTAGGCCCTGTGCGTCTTCTTCAACACCTTTCGCAAAACCTTGATAAGCAAAGTCAAACAGAGGAAGAAGCCCTTTATCAGCGACTAATTTTGCTAACGTTTCCCACTCTTTATCGGTTGGATCAATGCCAGTTGGGTTGTGGCAGCACCCGTGTAGAAGAACAATATCACCCGCTTGAGCTTGCTCAAGATCGGTAAGCATCGCTGCGAAATCTTTATCTTTCGTTTCGGCATTGTAGTACGAATACTGCGTGGTTTCTAAACCAGCCGCATTAAAAACACCGTGATGGTTTGCCCATGTTGGGTTGCTGATCCACACTTTCACGTTGCCGATTTGACGCTTAATAAATTCACCAGCTATACGCAGTGCACCAGTACCACCCGGCGCTTGCGCCGTTTTTGCGAGCTTTTGCGTCACAATCTCAGATTCATCGCCAAACAGGAGTTTTTGTACCGCGAGCCCATATTCAGCAGTACCTTCAATGGTGAGATAAGATTTGGTCTTTTCAGACTCAAGCAACGCCGCTTCCGCTTTCTTTACTGTCGCAAGAACAGGTGTTTCACCTGCTTCATTTTTGTAGATACCAACACCGAGGTTAATTTTTTCAGTGCGAGGATCTTTTTTAAACTCTTCGGTTAAACCAAGAATAGGGTCAGCCGGAGCTGCGACAACTTTTTCAAACATAATCATCATCCATGTAAAGTGTTAGAAGGGATTTTAGAAACATAAAATTAAGGTATTTATACCTTTATGAAATATCCGTTACAACACACAAAACAGAAAAACTGAAAATAATTTGTGTTGGCTAAGAATCATGAACAAAAAGGCGATTTTTTTAAAAAAACTCTATCATCCACCGTTTTCAGGCGGGGAGATTAAATAGGTTTTACTTTGAGAAGTAGTCAGCTCAACGGCAAAATTCATCATCAAATACGATATTTTGCCATTGAGCGGAGGAGTTACTGTAACAAGAGATTAATGTTTATCCTGATGGCGAGAGGCAATGGCGACAAATTGTTGTTCAACACTCAAAAAAGCCTCTACGACTTGTGGGTCAAAATGTGTCGCTTCGCCCTGTAGGATGATGGCTTTTGCTTCATCATGAGAAAACGCGGGTTTGTAAACGCGCTTTGAGATGAGCGCATCATATACATCAGCCAGTGCCATTAAACGGCCTGAGAGTGGAATCTCTTCCCCTTTGAGTTGTTTTGGATAGCCCGAACCATCCCATTTTTCATGGTGAGTGAGGGCGATTTCTTTCGCGATTGCTAAAAAGGAACTTGTGCCAAGGTGCTGCTCGGCAATCGACAGTGCTTGTGCGCCGATCTCTGGGTGCCCCTTCATAATAATGAACTCATCATCGGTGAGCTTGCCGGGTTTCAGTAGGACGGTATCAGGGATACCGACTTTGCCGACGTCGTGTAATGGGGCTGATTTGTAGAGTAAATCAATATAAGTGGGCGTTAATAAAGGCTGATATTTCGGTTTTTGGCTTAGATATTGCGCGAGTACTTTGACATATTCTTGAGTACGTAAAATATGAGCGCCAGTTTCATTATCGCGAGATTCAGCTAAAGCGGCTAGGCTGACGATGGCGACATCACGCGTGGTTTTTACTTCATCCTGTGAGTTTTGTAGGCTATCCAACATTTGATTGGTCAACCAAGCTACAGAACCTAACTCGTTATTTTCAAAAATCGGTAAGCGTTGCGCTATATCACCTTGAGTTACTTGGCATAGCGAATGCTCTTGAGCGTGCAATATTTGCTTCATTAGCTTTCCCCACTGCCAGAGGATAGCGATCACATAACCGCCCAAAACCAAAGAAACATAAATAAACTCTTTAATAATACTTATCTTGCCATGCCCATTGATTAAACTGGCAGGGTTATGTTCAAGCCAAAAAAGATCTTTCACCGCGACCATCGTGAGTGTGGCTGTCAGAGTGATGATCATCAGCATCATTAACCCGATCATCTGCTTAACAATCGAATGCCTTTCACCTTGGAGTTGTTGACGATTCAATTGTACTGCGTGCTGGCGATATTGAGCTCGTTTAGCGATGAGTTGTAATAAGCTTCCGGTAAAGAAACCAAACAGTGTTAAACCAAATAGAATTTTTACATTGCTATCGATAGTGAATTGATAGTGCTGATTGTAATAAAGAGCGAGTGGAATACTGACAAGAAAAAACAAAACACTATCGAGTTTCGCATACTGTTCTGTTTTTGCCCACTGGTGGTGAATAAAGAGATATCGACGCATTACCCATGCACAAAATACACTAATCGTCACATGGGCTGTGATTTCTAATGCGCTTAAACTGGACAACATCGGACAGATTCGTCCGCCATAGGTGGCAAATAGCAGCGCAGCTAAGAGGTAGAGCAGTGCGGTGAGTTGGCTGTTGTTTCGCTTGGTATTATTCATGAATTTGATTTCATTACAGTATGTGATGCTTAAGTTTAGGTGATTAAATTTGTTCGATGTTGTGTTTTCGTGATTAACCGATGTGCGGAGGATCAGAAAAGCGATGGATTCTAGTGATGTATTTCTAGGAAAGATAGCTAAATTAAATGAAGCCCATGTGATCCGATCAGTGCGTCATGTTATGAGAACAGAGGAGAGGGCTCAATGACGTTACTCAGTTGTGTGATTCATAGAGATGGTTTCAATTTTCTTAGCTGGAGATCGAGCTTGTAATTCTGCTCTTGAAACCTCTCTTTTCTGATCTGGTAGTGCTGAGATACCTCTTCAGACAGAGGTGTTTGATCAGAGGTCTCAGTAATCCTGTCTATCGGTGTTAGACCCTTTAACGAGCAGTGAGGCCGTTCCCAGTTGTAGTAGTGTTGCCATTCAGCTAGTAGCAGATCCAGCTCTTCCAGCCTCACAGAAACATCTATAGTTGGATAGAACTCACTTTTATCTGTTTTCTGTGAGCGTTCAACTTTGCTATTCAAATGAGGCGAACCTGGCTTGTTGGGGCGAAACTTGATTCCATAAGTCATAAGTTCTTTCTGGACTTTCTCTGCAAAGAATTCACGCCCTCTGTCCGTCTGAATGCGCTGGATAGGAAATGGCATCTCCTCTACTACGCATTCAATAAAGTCGACTGTATTTGCTGCTGTGCGCCGAGAGTAGCACCTCAGAACTCGATAGCGAGAGCAGTCATCGATAGCTGTGTACTGGTAGACTCCAGGTGCTATTTTACAGGTGTCCATCTGGACTCTATCACCAGGGATTGGGCGCTCGTATCTTTGGAAATCTTTTTGGCGTCGGTAAGTTACGATGGGTTTGACTGATGCTTCGGACAAAACTTTATGGAGTGTCGTTGTGCTTAGGTGTACTTGGTGAAGTCGGATTAACTCTGTTTGTAAACGCCTCGCCCCTAAATTGCGTTTCTCACGCATCTCAAGGATCAATACTCTTAGTTCATCAGTGATCTTGGCATCTGGAGAAGAATGAGAGCGTTTGCTCTAATACCGTTCACTTAAAGTGAGCGGTATTGTATTTTCTAGGGTATCAGCTTGGCTTTTTCTTCACGACTCTAGGGAAGGCTCTTTCTCGCCTTGGCTCAAGTATTAAGCTCCCACTCATTGCATAGA
>NZ_CAWMCN010000097.1:110412-110611 GCF_963865925.1 Vibrio sp. ZOR0018
CCTAGGTATGGCTCCCGGTGACGAGTAGGGAAGTCCCACTATTAGGTAGGCGCATGATGTGGGTTAAGGCTCCATTGAAGCTATTACGCGCTTGCGGATTACTCTTCAGTTTTATCAGCTTATCTTGTCGGCCAAAAGACTGAACGACTTCATAAATCAGCCCTTTTTTCATCGGGATAAGCCAATGGCGATTGATGCC
>NZ_CAWMCN010000098.1:0-470 GCF_963865925.1 Vibrio sp. ZOR0018
TGAGCTGAGAATAAAACACGAAGTTCTTGTTCAGTTGTAGAGCGAGATAGATTGCGAACTAAAAGTTTCATGATGAACCAGTTGGTAATAAATGACAGTGTGAATTGTGGCAGCTAAAGATAAGTTTGGCTAAGCAATTCGTTCTCTATACTGAGTATTGGTTAAAAAACTGCATAACAAACGGCTCAAGAGGGATTGCCAACGCTTGGCGACTTTCAGTACAAAATTGAAGTTCAGTGTTTACAGTGTGTTTTTTGAGTTCGGTGATGCGTTGTCAACCCCTTAGCCGGGCGTTAGGCAAAATGAGTTTTTATCAGCTAAATCGGGTTTGAATTGAACGGTGAATTCCATGTTCTCACTGCTGGGCTTAAGCAATAAATAATCATCACCTATTTGTTGTTTCTTGATCGCGTTGGGTTGTTTAGCGCTGTGAGTTTAGCGGCAAAATAACCTTCAGCATCCAAACGTCC
>NZ_CAWMCN010000098.1:480-1927 GCF_963865925.1 Vibrio sp. ZOR0018
ATTTTTTGTTTCTTTGCTGATTCAGAATTTTGGTTTATAAATAAATCGGTTAGTTGGTTTCAAGTTTACAAAAAAGCTCGTTCTTTAGTTGTGAAAGTATCGTTATCAATCGGTTGGCCTAACAAACGGCTCAAGAGGGATTGCCAACGCTTGGCGACTTTAGTACAAAATTGAAGTTCAGTGTTTACAGTGTGTTTTTTGAGTTCGGTGGTGCGTTGTCAACCCCTTAGCCGGGCGTTATACAACACACTTCACGAATACTCGTCTTGATGCATTTGAGTTCTTAATGTAACATGCTGTTTTTATTAAATTAGTTGGTTATAAATATGACAAAGTTTACAGAGTATAAAGTGGTGCACATTGTTGAAGGTGGCTGCGGTACAATATTGCTTGGGGCTAGTGGTTTGCCTGTACAGAAGATGGAAGCAGAGCTTAATAAATATGCACAAAGTGGATGGCAAGTTGTGTTCCAAGTAGTTGAACAGAAGCGCTTTATGCTGTTCTGGAAAAGAGAAGCAGTGATCATTACTCTGGGTCGCTAAGCTTGCTTAAGTACATCTCTTTGAAATTGATTCATCGCTACCAGGCTAGCGGTGGATCAAAGCAGTTGTTGAATATTGAATGTAATTTTGAGCCAACATGCTCTGAATACACAAGACAATGTATTGCAAAGTACGGAGCAGTAAAAGGTTGGAAGCTTGGTTTGGCGAGAATTAAACGTTGTAATCAACCGAATCTCGTTGAAAAAATACATGATGAGGTGCCTTAATACGAATGTTTGAATCCACTGAACAGTTAGAAGAAAACGAAGAGCTGCTAAGAAAGCAGGTGAACTTGTTACCTGAAGTACAGAAGAAAGAATTTTATAATCGCCAATCAAAAAAGCTCAAAGATCCTGACACCTATGCAACGTTGAATTGGTTTTTCCTTGGTGGTTTTCATCATTGTTATCTCGGCAAATACGGATTGTTTGCATTGGAAATAACAATGCTATTAGTAAGCGTTGTTGGTCTTGTCTTAGGTCACACCAGCGCACTTCTAATCCTCGTGTTGCTAGTAATTTATGAGTTACCACAATTGTTCTTTTCTCAAAAAATAGCCCGGCAACACAACTATGACTTATCTTGTAAAATTTTTAATGACGTCAGACGCAATTAGACTAAAACTTTTTGTATAACAAGCAATTTAAGAGGGATTCCCAACGCTTGGCATTCTTGCTTCTACTTCAATTTTAGTGGTTACGGTACAATGCTTTAGGTTGGGTGGTAGCGTTGCTCACCCCTTAATTGGGCGTTATGGCTCCCAAATTGAGTTGGTTACGAATGTCGATAAATTGGTTCAAATTGGAGTACTATGCTGCGATTGCGCTGATTTGAAGAACACGATGACAATTCCAATTAAAAATGTATCTAGTACGGAAATTTCTTGCTCAAACTGTCAGGCTTGT